>DPWD01000358.1 GCA_003526465.1 Hyphomonadaceae bacterium | reverse complement strand
CCATATGCGCATTGCCCTCGCCCGCGCCTGCGCCCGCGCCGAAGCCAAACCGGCGCATGGGCGTGCGCTTGTCCATCAGGCGCGAGAGAGCTGCGCCATTCGCCGTCCCGCCGCTGCTAGCCCTGGTGCGCCCGCTCTTGACCTTGCCTTCGAGTCGCTCGCGGTCTGGATGCGCGAGGCGGATCGAACGATCGGCGCGGAAATTGTCGCCGCCGGTCGCCGGCATGGCCAGGCGCGATGCGTTGAGCAAGCGGTCGAAGCTTGTGTCGGTCATGGGCGATGCTCGCGGCAGGAGAAGCGCGCGGGTTCAATATCGCGACCCCTGGCACGACCCGCGATAGTCTTCACGGGTCGTGAAAAACTCTTTGCGCGCAAGCGCTTTGCGTGGCCACGGGCCGCGCTTTTAACTTGCCCTAAGACCTGTATGCGACCCGTCATGCATTTACACTAACATCGCTGGCAAAACGGCGCGGATGAATACGTCTACCAGGGGAGCAGGATGTCGATGCAGCGCCACGCTTCTTTCCGCGTTTGGTTCGGAGAAGCGCTCGCATCTCTAGTTGGGGCATTCGATAGGCACGACGCATCAGCCCGCGGAAAGCCAAACTACGCCACCATGCACAGGTCGTGGACAGGTCGTGTAGGGGTCGCGGAATTCAATGCATCCCGAATTGTAACGGCCGCCACACGCCTTCGATTGCTTGCGCCGACACGGGCCCCCAATAGCGCCCATCGAAGCTGTCCGCGGTATCGCCCAGCAGCAAAAACTCGCCCTGCCCCAATAGGCGGCACCCTTCCCAATTGGGAAGATCTCGCCCCGCTGCATCGTGATCAAATCGATGCGCGACAATCACCCCATCGATGGAAAGCTCATCGCCTCTGCTGCAGACCATCTGCCCACGTGCCGCCACGACCCGTTTGATGAAACGGTCTCCGGGCTCCGTGAAACCGCGCAAAGCGGCGTAAGCTGGCGACACGTCTACGGCCCGCACGGTGACAATAGCGCCCAAGGTCAGGGTCGCCGAAGTGCGCACATAGAAGCCTCGGGCGATGGAAATGCTCGGATTGTAGAGAACGAAATCGCGTGCGCCGAACACAAAAATCCCGCAGAGCGCGGTCACGGTGAACGCGGCGGCTATCATTGCCAATCCGGTTGGCGCCTGTCGGTTCGCTCGAAGCATACTGAGGCGCCAGCAAGTCCGGCGCCGCTTCGGTTGGAATCCTGCTTACCACCCGTGTACGGGTCGTAAGCAGGTCCATGGGCCTGCTCAAAGCGATCAATTATGCGCTGATGGCGCCGCGCTTGGTTGCCTCATCGGCGTAGGCCGAGAGCGGCTTGTCGGCCTCGAAATAAAGGTCGCGTTCGACTGGCAGACCGAGCTTGCCGCGAACGGATTCTATCTCCGAAAGCCGCACCGAGCCGAGTTCGGCATAACCAAGGCCCAGATCGCAAAGGCCGAAAGCGATATCGGGATCGTCGGGATCGAGTTCGGTCAACAGCCATGTGGCGCCCGCGTCGGGGGTGAAAAGTTTCACCACCGGGTGGGGATCGATGTCCGCGCCAGCGGCGCTGCAGCGCCCGTTGGCCAGCATGGCCTCGCGGTGCGCGGTGGTGATGAGTTCGTGCGTCATGATGGATGCTCCTCGCGCACCCCTTCCGCGCGCGCATTGAAAGAAGCGGCGCCGCCGTCGCCGACGGCGCCGAGTTGAGGGAATGGATCAGGCTGTGGTTTCGGCTGCTTGCGCCGGCTTGGCCTTACCGTTGGCCTTCGGCTTTGACAGCAGCTGGAAGCGGGTGATGACGAAGCTCTGGTCGTAGATGGCGACATCGCCGACCTGGCGCTTCTTGGGCTCGATGCGGCCTTCGAGCGTGACCGATTGACCGACGTCCAATTCGACCAACATCTTCTCGTTGAGGGCTTGGTCGAACGAGATCGCCGACAGCCACTCGGTCTTGGTCCATTGGCCGTCCTTGCCTTCGACCAGGCGGTCGGCGGCGACGGATACCCGCACAATGGCGTCGGTGCCCTTGACCCGGTCGATGCGGCCGATGCGGCCTTGTGCGGTGAAGCGATACATTTTCTTACTCCTCAATCTGCCGGTCTCGACCGGCTTGCGCCGCGGGGCCTTCCCGCGATGAGGAGCGTGCGCAGGAGGGTGATGAGGCCGCGCGCAAGGGGTCGCGTCAACGACCGGAGGCTTGCCCCTTGCGCGCGGCCGCCCTCATGCGAGAGAGCGGATTTGTAGCGGGAAGGTCTTGTGGCGCGGGACGTGGGCTTGGGCCGCGTGAGGAATAAGAAGCCGCGTAACCATTCCAGGCCGCTTTGACCTCAGCGCCCAACATGAAGGGTTCGGACCTTCACATCGGGCGTGTCCGCTTATTCTGCGGCGATGGCCTCCGCCTTCTCTTGGACTGAGACTGATTGTGTGCGCAGCAGCTCGGGCAGCCAGCTCGCGCCCTTGAAGATGCGCTTGGTGCGCGAGATCAGTTCGGCCTTGGACGCTTTCTCAAGTTTGGGGACGCAGAGCCCCGGCTTATGCTCCCGGATCGCATCCAGGATCATGTCGCGTTTGACGTGGCTGAAATACGAGTCCGCCGAAGCCGTCCACCAAAGGCTCATGTCAAGCGCAACCGCGTCCGCGAACCAGTCGGCGATCCTGATCTGGGTCGGCGCGTCTGACATGCGCGCATCGGTCCTGAGATCAAGGCCTGGCGCGATCATCACGGCGAGAAGCTCAAGCAGCGTGTCCTGCTGCGCTTCCGACACATAGCGCCAGAGCTGTTCGCTATCTGCAGGCAGCCGGTCCCGCCACGACGTGGCAATCTTCTCGTAGGCCTCGGATGCGTTGGTCTTGCTGCGCGTGATCGAGCGGCTTACGTCTTCATCGTCGATCTTGAAATCGAGCGGTGAAGATGTGAATCTGCCCACGAACCGTTCCGCCAGCGTGAAGACGAGAACGCGCAACGCCGCATCCGGCCGTCCCGCAAGCACGGCGCGCAAAGCCAGGGTCTTGTGCGCCTGCAATTCCTCGACCAGCTTGGCGGAGAGACGCGCGGCAGGTGGCTGAGGTCCAGCATTGCCGTCGGATTCATTCTCCGTTTCGTTGTCGGAGCGTTCGGCCTTGCGCCGCAACACTTTGAGCGCCTTTACGTCGTCGTCACGCACAAGGCCGCGCTCAATCTTCGACGCGCCCTCGCGCGTCAGCGTGATAACGGCGCCGGCGAGTTTGACTTCTTCCGCAAGCCACGACGTCGCCGCCAGTGCATCGATGTTGGTTTCGATCTTGGCGATCTCGGCCGCGTCTTCGGCTTCATCCAGCTTGGCGTACAGGTTTTCCAGCCGAGTCTGCTCACGCTTGGAGAGCGTGCGCCGTTCTTCACGCACGCGCGATGGAAAACGCTGCCAGCCGATCTCGTCCATCGCGACCTCTACCCAGGCCCAGCCTTCGCCGCGTACTTGCTCCGCTATGGGTCGAAGTTTGGTCTCTGCAAGCCGCACAAGAAGATCGCGATCAGTCAGGTAGAGCGTAGGGTCATCTCGCTCTTCGGCGAAGAGATCGGAGACGGCGTTGCCTCCGGCTTGCATGTACGCCTCGATCCCAACGAACCGCGCCATCTTGTCGGTGTCGGGCACATGCGCCTGCGTGATCTGTGCACGGAGCCGATCAGCCGTGCGGGCCCACTCCGGCGCGTCGAAGAACGCGCGTTCCTGTGCAGCGTGGTCGTCCGTCAGCGCGAGCGCTGCAAGCTGGTCAGCGTCTATCTCCTCGTTGCGCAAGGCAGCGATCAGTCGCGACGAAACGCGTGCGAGCCTGGCGCGCCGCACGACGTGTTGCCGCGAAACGCCAAAACGCGCGGCGATGACCTCCGGTCCTTCGCCCGCATCAATGCGCGCGGCCACCGCCTCAATCTCGTCAGCCAAGCTCATGTTCATTCGCACCAAATTCTCGGCGAGAGAAAGCTCGGTGGCGCTTTCATCTTCGCTGATAACGCGGCACGGAATGGGCGTATTCTTCTCGATGTCGCCGGCCTTTGCGAGAAGTCGCAGGGCGCGCAGGCGGCGTCCGCCGGCGACAACCGCGAACTTGCCGGTGTCTGTGGCGCGGACGACGACCGATTGCAGGAGGCCGTGGCTACGAATTGAACTCGCCAATTGGCCAATACCGCTCTTGCGATTGGTCTTGCGCACATTGTCTTCGCTCTCAACGAGCTTCGAGAGTGCGATCATTGTGATGTCTGTCATGGACGATTACTCCAACCGCCCGAACGCGACCATCGCGCCGGGCGTGGGTCGCCCGGCACGCCGAACCGCGCGGTCAAGGGCGAGGAGCGAAGCGACCCTTGACCGCATGGAGCGGTGCGGCGTGCGATATGAGGATGCCCGGCGCGTCGTGACGGTTATGTGTGGTCATCCACGCCAGCGATCACGCGCTCATAGTGCGCGGCACCTGTCTCCAACGTCGCGTGTCGCGTCGGAGCGGGGCTTCTCGCGCGACAGAGTTCGAGCATTATCACGAGCGGTGGCCCATAGGGGACCATGCGTTCTTTAGCGGGAAACGCGTTCTGGATCGAAGCGCTTGCGCCATGGCAACCGGTTCACCGCGCAGGAGTGCGAGAGCTTCCTCGCCCATTCCGGCCACGCTTCAACCTGATCGGAATCGGCTCTAGTGAAATCTTCCAGCGTCAATAAGGCTCGAAATGTTGACCTGGGGCACGTCTATAACGAGCATCCGACCATGACGGCGATCAACCGCGTAGATGTGCCGGCGCCGTGGCGACCAGGAAAAGACCTGGTCCTCGGCCTGCACAGCGATTGTCGCCACGTGCAGCAAGGTTGGTCGATCGACATCGTCAGAAAGAAGCGCGTGAAGTCGGCGAGCGTGTCCTCAGTCAGGTGTGCAGCGCAATCCAACCGATCGCCATTATCGCCACCGTTACGAGCACTGGGATCAGAATAATCTGCGCCAGCACCTCCCGCTGCGACATGCGCCCGTTCGCAGTGTCAATGTATCGAGTTGGCGCAGGCGGCGTCTTGGTTCGCGTCACATGGAGCATCACGAATGGAACGCCAAAGTACATCACCCCCAAAGCGAGCACGACGCCCAAATTGAAGAGAACGTCTGCGCGCCCGCCAAAGAGGCTGAGCAATGCGACAAAGAACACGCACCAAATTGCCAAAAAGACGACCCAGATCGAGCGCGGCATTTCACCAAAAGGCTGAGGCGCTTGCGGCTTGGTCTTCGCGATGTCCGTTCCCTCGTCGGCCGTAGGCGCCCTCCGCGTCGGCGTCACGCCGCTCGGTGTCGCCGCACTCTTCCTTGGCGTCTTGTCATCCAGCATCGGCGTCTCGCCTCTCACTGCCCCGCGCCATGCCCGGGCAAATGGGCGTCGTCGGCAGTTCGGTCGCGAACATCGGGAAGAGGACGTTGTTCTCCAGGTGAATGTGCAGCATGAGATCGTCGGCAAACTTCTTCACGCCGGCATAGAGTGCGCGCCAGCTGCCGCAGCCGTCGGCGGGCACGTCGCCGCCTCGGTAAAGCCGCTCGATCTCACGCAAGCGTTCGCCATGATCGTCATGCTCAAGCCGCATACGCGCAATCGGATGAGCGATCATGGGCTGCGGTCCCAGCCGCATCATCGGAAACAAGACTGCTTCCTCTTTCTGCATGTGGGCGTCGAGCTCCTGCGCCAAGAGGCGTAGCGAAGCAGCGAGCCCAATCGGAACTTTTGGATGCGCCGCGTGGACGCGCTCGACCTTTTCGGCGAGATGAATCAGCTCTGGCAATTCGTGGCGATGGGTCTCGTGGTAGCGGGCGAGAATGTGGTCGACTAACGCAGCAGGCTCGCTCGGGTGTTCTTGTGGCGCCGACTGGTCGAGACCCTTGAGTTCAGCAACAATCTGATCGAGCGCAATGCCCGGCTCGTGGATGGCGTCCGACAGCAACGCGTCGCCGCCGCAGCAGAAATCTAGGCCGTGGCGGCGAAACACCGCCGCAGCGCCAGGGAAGACTACCGCAATCTCGCCCAAACGCATGAGCTCGAGCGTTTCCGCCGCAACTTTAGTCATACGGGACTCCCCCGACTACCTCGCCACTAACTGGCGGCAGGCGTTCGCCGATGGGCAGTGTCAGTCCGCGCGCGCCGGCGACGCCAAGCTCAAGGCTTTGGGCGATCCGTCGCGCGCGCTCGACAAACAAGCTCGCGGCCTTACCGCAGGTCTTTCGGGCCGACGCTTCGAATAGCTCCAGCCAGCGATCAAAATGCGATGCGTCAACGGGCAGGCGCACATGCATCGGCATTGGCTGACCGTGGTAGCGGCCGGTGCGCAGCATGACGGACGACCAAAACGCGCACATGTGTTGAAGGTGCGGCTCCCATGCTGACACGCGCGCCGCGAAGATCGGCCCGAGCGCCGGATCGAGCCTCACCTCAGCATAGAAATGGCGAACGAGGCGTTCGATCATGATTTCGTCCACGCCAAACGCGACCGCGTCAGCGACGTAGTCCGGTTCGGTCGGCATCGGGCGCGGTTTCATAAGGAGTATCTTAGTTACCACTATTAACGGGCGCAAGCGCTAAGACGCCGCGGCACACGCCTAGGCTGATAGAAGTCGGCGCATGCGCCGAGACGCGTTCGGGTTTTTGACCAGGTCGGCGAGCGTGTAGCAGTCAAGCACGCTGAGGAAAGCAGCGAGCGCCTGGTGCAAAGGGTCGCGCAGGCCGCATGCGGGGGTCACGACACAGGCGTTCGTCTCTGCATGAAAACACTCAACGATATGGAAATTGTCCTCTGTCGCGCGCACGACGCGGCCGAGGTTTATGTCTTCCGGCTCGCACGCGAGGCGAACCCCTCCGCCGCGGCCACGCAAGGTCTCGACGAACCCAGCTTGCGTAAGGGTTTGCACCACCTTGTTGAGATGGTGGCGGGATACACCATAACGCCGCGACACGTCTTCAATAGTGTGAATCTCTTCGGCCTCGATCGCCAGCAGCATCATGAGGCGCAAGGCAAAGTCCGTGTGTAGGGTCAGTCGCATTGCTTGTTCTTCGCTTTGAGGAGCGGCGTTCTTGCCACTGGCCAAAGGAGCATACCAGATACTATTTTCGAGCCAACGAAGGAGGATTGGTTTGGCTGCTGCGGTGATTGCACTCATCTGGCTAGGCGCGCTTGCTGGCGTTTCGTTTCTGTCGACGCCGGCAAAGTTCGCAGTCACCGACCTGTCTCTGCCCGTCGCACTGCAGGTGGGACAGGTCACGTTCGCCGCGTTCGCGCGAGTAGAGTGGGTGTTCGCTCTAGCGCTGCTTGCGGCGTGCGGGTGGGCGTGGCGCATCGCCCCCTGGCGTCTCGGTCTTGCCGTCCTGATAGCCGCTGGGGTGCTCGCCCGGGCGCTGTGGCTGTTGCCGGCGCTCAGCGGGCGGGTGGCTATGATCGTCGCAGGCGAATCGCCGCCGTCCGCGCCGCACCATGCGATCTACGCCGCGATCGAAGGCGTCAAAGCGCTGGCGCTCACCGCGTTGGCCTTCCTCGCTCTGCGCGCCTTGCCGCCGTGACGCCATAGGGCGGACGGGCGTTAGGCTCTAACGCCAGTACTTGTTCGCCGCCGCTACGGTCTGGAAGTTCACTGCCACGACATGCGAGATGGCGATCAATTGCGTCGCGTCCTCTTCATAGCCTGGGCGCAGTTTTTTGCGAATGTCAGCGTCGGGCTGAACCGCCTTGACGGCCAGCCGTGCCAGCTTAATGGCCAGCGCCAATCCTTCGTCAGGCGTCTTGGTGACTAGCGTCGGAACGGCTTGCGCTGACACAACGGGGGCCCTCCTAAACATCGCGCTGCTCCATTAAGTGGTATATTACATACGGCTTTCATTCGACGACGTCAATATTCCATAGGACGCCTATTGGGTCTCGTCGGCGCGCTTGACACGGGCGCAGCGTTTGTATAGTGGTCCTAAGCATGTCCAGGGAGCAGCTCTCGAATGGCCTTGCCCGATTGGCAGCGCTCGCACGCCAGGACGACTGGCGCGCCGGCGAGGTCGAAGGTTTGACGCCGACGCAGGCCGACATCCTGCGCGCGTTGATTCAGCGCCCCGAGGGACTACGGGTGACCGCTCTCGCGGCTCATCTCAATGTAACCCAACCGACGGCGAGCGACGCGGCCACTGCCCTCGAACGCAAGGGGTTGGTCGAGAAGCTGGCCGACCCAGGCGACGGACGGGCGCTTGTATTGCGTATCACACGCAGGGGCCGTGCGCTGGGCCGACGTTGGCCGCTGAGCTTCGGCGCGCTCGTCGATGCGCTCTCCGAGGAGGATCAGGCGCGCTTGCTTGGCATCGTTACCCGCGCGATCTACGAACTTCAGCACCGCGGCGACATCTCGCCGCAACGCATGTGCCTTAGCTGCCGCTACTTTGCGCCGAACGTCCATCGCGACCAGACGCGCCCCCATCACTGCCGGTTCATCGATGCGCCGCTCGGCGAAGGCGATTTGCGGGTCGACTGCGCTGACCATGAGGAAGCGCAGGCGGCGTAGCGAGGACTAGAAAATCGGAAGGTTCCGAGAAGCGCGCGCGTCGCTCTTACGCGCAGACAATGCATAGGAGTACTAAGTATGAGGAAGAAGGTGGTCTTTTACCATGCAGGCTGCAAGGTCTGCGTTTCAGCCGAGCAACAGCTGGCCGTGGCGCTCGATCCAGCGAAGTTCGACGTGGAGGTTGTGAACTTCGCTGACGCGCCGGGGCGCATCGACGAGGCCGAGAAAGCGGGCGTCGTCTCAGTGCCGGCGTTCGTGATCGGCGGCACGCCTTTCCACATCAATTTTGGCGCATCGATGGCCGACCTGAAAGGAGGCGCGTGATGCGCTTGTTGTCGATTCTATCGGCAGGCGCCATCGTTACGATGGCGGCTTGCGCCGACGGTCAAAGCCGCGAAGTCACGGCGCCGTCCCACGAGCACACGGGCGGGATCGTCGCCGATCGGTCGCCGAACACTCTGGCGCCGTTCGACATTGTGCACGCCAAGATCACCACCGAAGGTAATGTGGCGGTGTTCCATATGGCCGTGTCGGGACGCGCTGGAGAGACGATGCCCACCGCGACCGGGCAATTCGCCGGCAGTGAAGTGTTCTCCTATGTCTGGCCAACCACGATCGACTCCTACGAAGTGGGCTTTGAGCGCGGCGCCGGCATCCTTGCGCTAGCGGTGACCTCGCATCCGGACTTCGACGACACGCCGCTGTTTGATGAGTCGCGTGACGGCGATCTCGCCAATGACGGGGGCCTCTGGCACATGCACTGGGTCGTGCTCGGCCCGGATCCGGCATGCGGCGAAGGCGCGCTCAAGGTCATCGACATTCCCGAAGGAGTTCGGCCGCGTTTGCCCGCGACCTGGCCGGGCGCGCCGATCCTGCTCGACAGCCCAGGTTGGCAGCCGATGCTGGATCGCGACACGGTCGAGGTCCGCGTGCCATTCTCCAACATCGCAATCGTCGAACAGGCGAGCTTTGACGGCGTGACGGCTGGCTTGCGCGTGAACGCCAGCGCGCACGCACCCCTCTTGTGCGTCGCCAACGTGTTCGATGTGGCCTCGGGTAACCTCAGCCTGCCGGGCAGAACAAACCAATAGGCCTGGCGGACGCCCTCGGCGCGGAGGACTTCCCCATCCTCCGCGCCGACATCCGCGAGACGAAGGAAAAGAATGCACATGCCTAGCCCCAAACCCGCGTCCGAGTGGCGCACCACCGAATGGTTCAATGCGCCGAAACCGCCGACGTTG
Organism: Hyphomonadaceae bacterium; assembly: GCA_003526465.1. Lineage (GTDB taxonomy): Bacteria > Pseudomonadota > Alphaproteobacteria > Caulobacterales > Aquidulcibacteraceae > Vitreimonas. The sequence goes on along the minus strand of DPWD01000358.1, from coordinate 6,056 downwards.
GCGGGGCTGCGCGGCAAGGTCGTGTTCGTCACCGCCTTCCAGATGCTGTGCCCGAGCTGCGTCAGTCATGGGCTGCCTCAAGCCTTGCGCGTACGCGAGGCGTTTCGCGAAGACGATGTTGCTGTGATCGGTTTGCACACGGTGTTTGAACACCACGCGGCGATGTCGCCGGTGTCGTTGAAGGCGTTCTTGTACGAATACCGCGTCGGCTTTCCGGTCGGCATCGACGAGCCGGACAGCGCGGATGGGCCGCCGCTCACCATGCGCGCCTACGAAATGCGCGGCACGCCGACGACGCTGTTGATTGATCGCGAGGGCAAGCTGCGCACCCACGCCTTCGGCCATCTGCCCGACCTGCAGCTCGGCGCCGAGATCACGGCGCTGTTGGCGGAGCGCCCGCTCGAACTTACGGCTGCCGGCGATGAGGGTGGCCGCGTGTGCACACCTGAGGGATGCTCGTGACGACCGCGCCGCAGACGCCATTGCCGACGCTGCTCGATCGGATGAGCGACGAGATTCGATGCTCTGGCTTCAGCGTCGTGCGGCGCGCTGAGGCGCAGTCGTTTCTCTCAGCCAAGTCTCACGCTGAGTGGCACTCCTTTGCGGCAAGCTGGGACGATCTCGGCGAGGACACGTACATGGCGGACGGCCGACGCTACCGCCGTCGCCGCCATGCGGTGTTCCTGCTTTGCGGCGGTATGCTCAAGCGGCTGCCCCATCAGCCCCATTATCAAAGCCGCGACTACAACCGGCTCAATGGCGGCGTCCAGCGCTGGTTCGATCCGATCGACGAGGCAGTCGCGCGAAGTGCTGTACTCGGTGACTTGGTCGCCGCGTGCGCACAGCTAGCGAATGGTCTAGAGCCTCGCGGCGAACGTGCGCGGCGAATCGAGGTGCATCAGTTCCGCATCGCCTCGAACGCCGACGAGGAAGGCTGTCCGACGCCGGAGGGCATGCATCGCGACGGCGTCGATTGGGTCTGCGTCGTGCTGATCAAACGTGTGAACGTCGTTCGCGGCGAGACGACGATCTCAGATATATCGGGCAACGCGGTCGGCGCTTTCACGCTCATCGAAACGCTTGACATGGCGTTTCTCGATGATTGCCGCGTGGCGCACGGCGTTACGCCAATCCGGCGCCTTGATCCCGACTGGCCAGGCTTCCGGGATGTGCTCGTGGTCACGTTCGCCGCGCACAAAGGGGCGACAATTCTAAACGAAGGGGCAGATGAGCGCCGTGCGTAGCGGACTCTTCAACGTCGGCGCGGAAGCGCTCGAAGAACATGACGCCGTCGCGCAGACGGGCAGCGAGCCGCGGGCGGTCGTGCTGCTGACCAGCTCGTTAGCCCCACCGGTCAGCGCGTCGTCTCGGACATGCGGTCTAATTGTGCTCGTTCGCGCCGCGCTGCTGCGGCTTATCCACCGCGTCAAGCGGAGCGAGCCTTTGGCTAACGCGGCGGCCGACCGCGAAGCGCCACCGCTGTGCGCGCAAGGCGAAGCGGGCACACGAACCGCCCGTTCTGGCGCGCGCGCCAGGCGGCGCCACTCTCGCCGTCCAAATCACTAGCCCAGGAGGATGCAGACTATGAAGAAATACGTGTTTGCTGCGGCGCTAGCCCTAGTGCTTGGCGCGTGGGGTCAGGCCGCAGACCGGCCGGCGGCGATCGCTACGGCCACGCAGGAAGAGCCCGAGACGCTGCCCTTTCCCGACGGCCGGCCGCGGGCATATTTCGTCAACCTGGCCAACGGCGATTCGGTCCGCACGCCGTTTCGCGTCGTGTTCGGTCTCTCCGGCATGGGCGTCGCGCCCGCCGGCGTGGATGCATCCAACACTGGCCACCATCACTTGTTGATCGACGCGACGCTCAGTGCTGAAGAGCGCGCCTACGCGATCCCCGCCGACGACAACCACGTTCACTTTGGCGGCGGTCAAACCGAGGCCGTGCTCACGCTCCCGCCGGGCGAACACACGCTTCAACTCGTCCTCGGCGACCGCGGCCACACCCTGTTCAACCCCTCGGTGGAGTCCGAGGTGATTACCATAAATGTGCACGCGGCCGAATAGGCGTGAGGCAGGATCGAGGAAATTGAAATGACGAAGAAGCTCACGACCCTATTTCCCGGTCATTCAAACGTGCGCGAGCGGTGAACAGCGTTGGGAGCAAATCCCGGCTGAAGGCGCTGTCTGGAATTCCGTGCCGCGTCCGGCGGCGGTGCTGACGCTGCGCGCGCGGCTTGGCGATCCGCATCATCACTAGCAATCGGCGACTCCACTCATCGAGAGGGTATCTGCAATGACAAAGAAATTAACGACCAGTGCCGGGCGGCCCGTCGCCGACAACCAGAACGTCGAGACCGCTGGGCGGCGGGGACCGCAATTGCTGCAGGACGTATGGTTCTTGGAAAAGCTCGCGCACTTTGATCGGGAAGTCATTCCGGAGCGTCGGATGCACGCCAAGGGCTCGGGCGCCTATGGCGTCTTCACCGTCACGAAAGATATCACCCGATACACACGCGCGAAAATCTTCTCCCAGGTCGGCAAGCAGACGGAGCTGTTTGCGCGGTTCACGACGGTTGCTGGCGAGCGCGGCGCCGCCGACGCCGAGCGCGATATTCGCGGCTTCGCCGTCAAGTTCTACACCGAGGAAGGCAATTGGGATCTTGTCGGCAACAATACGCCGGTATTTTTCCTGCGCGATCCGATCAAATTTCCAGATCTCAATCACGCCGTGAAGCGCGACCCGCGTACCAATATGCGTAGCGCCAAGAGCAATTGGGACTTCTGGACCTCTTTGCCGGAGGCGCTCCACCAGGTTACCATCGTCATGAGCGACCGCGGCATCCCGGCGAGCTATCGGCACATGCACGGCTTTGGCAGCCACGCCTTCAGTTTGATCAACACCAAGCGCGAACGTTACTGGGTGAAGTTCCATTTCCGGACGCAGCAGGGCATCAAGAATCTGACCGACGGCGAAGCCGAGGCGGTGATCGGCAAGGATCGCGAAAGCCATCAGCGCGATCTCTATGACTCCATCGAGAAGCGCGATTTTCCGAGATGGACGTTGAGCGTGCAGATCATGCCGGAAGCGGATGCTGCGAAGGTCGCCTATAATCCGTTCGATCTCACCAAGGTCTGGCCCAAGAAGGATTATCCTTTGATCGAGGTCGGCGTCATGGAGCTCAACCGCAATCCTGCGAACTTCTTTGCAGAGGTCGAGCAGTCGGCATTCAATCCAGCCAATATTGTGCCCGGCATTGCCTTCTCGCCCGATAAAATGCTGCAGGGCCGCCTCTTCTCCTATGGAGACGCGCAGCGCTACCGCCTCGGCGTCAACCATCACTTGATTCCGGTCAACGCGCCGCGCTGCCCAGTGCACAGCTATCACCGCGACGGCGCCATGCGCATCGACGGTAATCATGGTTCGACGCTGGCCTATGAACCCAACAATCAAGGCGAGTGGGCAGAGCAGCCCGATTTCGGCGAGCCGCCGCTCTCGCTTGATGGCGCGGCCGATCACTGGAATCACAGTGACGATCCCGACTACTTCTCCCAGCCGGGAAACCTGTTCCGGCTGATGTCGCCGTTGCAGCAAGGAATGCTGTTTGACAACACAGCGAGGTCAATCGGTGGTGCGCCTCAGGAAATTCAGCTGCGTCACATACGGAATTGCGCGAAGGCGGATCCCTTGTACGGCGCGGGCATAGCAAAAGCGCTCGGCATCTCGGACATCTCTGGTGCCCAGACGCAAGGCTAAGGGGTCTGCTGGCGACGCCCCGCGCGACCGTGTGCGAGGCGTCGCGGGACTGGCGACGTCGATCGATAGCCTCGATGAGGCGATCCTCGATATTCTTGAACAGTCGGCGCGTTTGCCGAACCGCGACTTGGCGCGGAAAGTTGGGCTATCTGATAGCGCCTGCCTAGAACGGGTTCGGCGATTGGAGCGTATCGGCGCAATACTCGGCTACAGGGCGGATGTTTCGCCCGCCGCTCGCGGCATTGCATTTGAGGCTTGGGCAGACATATCGCTGCCATATCTGGACGCGAGGACGGTAGCGCAGTTTCAAGCATTGGTCGCCGCGCACGCTAACGTTGCATGTGTATTCCGCGTCACCGGACACTGTGATTTCCTACTCCAGTTTAGCAGCCCCAGCCAAGCCGAATGGCGCGCCTTCTGCGCGGTTCTGGAGCAAATCGGCATCGGGCCTGGCCGCGTGAGGCTCGCCTTGACGATCGGGCAAGTTAAGCCCTCGCGGTAGTCCAAACATCCCCGATTCGGGACAGACACACGCCCCATTCGGAACACCGACTCGGTGAGTTCTGCGACAACGAAGCGCCACCGAAGCCATTGCGGCGGAGTGGTGGGGCAGCCGCAAAAACCGCGGGCCGCGTCTTGCCTCCTTCCCACTCGAACGCATTGGGAGGGAGCACAGGCGTGCAACGAGGAACGGCAATCGTGTTGATGCTGGCTGCGGCGGCGCCCCTTACATCGGCAGCCGCAACGCAGTTTGTTTCGACCGTCTTTGACCAACAAGCCGCGCTCGGCGCGCCGTTGATTGGAGAAGGCGACCGTGCGCTCTATGCGCCTTGGGCGGTATTCAGTTGGTCGGCGCGTTGGAGCGAGACCTATCCCAAGCCCTTCGCTGCCGCGCACCTTATTATATTGTGCGGCTTCCTGGTCGGCGTCGTGATCGTCGCGGTGGCCGCACGCCGCAAGTTTGAGGTCAAGTCGTTCGGCAAAGATGCCTGGGCTTCGTTCGATGATCTGAAGGTCGCCAATCTGTTTGCGCCAAGCGGCTCGGTGCTTGGCAAGTTCGATGGCGAGATCGTCGCGTTCGACGGGCCGGAACACCAGCTCCTGATCGGCGCATCGCGCAGCGGCAAAGGCCGCGGCCACGTCGTGCCGACGATCCTGGCTACGCAGCACTCGATGCTTGTCCTTGACGTGAAAGGCGAACTCGCCGACGGCGATGCCCGTCACGGTTTTCCGGGTACTGCCGGTTTCCGCGAAACGCTCGGCCCCACGGCCAGGTTTGCGCCAACGCGCACCGACTCCATCCGCTTCAATCCCGTGTTCGAGATTCCAAAAGGTCCGAACGAAGTCCGTTGGGCGCAGAACCTGACCGATGTGCTGCTCGGCGCGCATGAGGGACAGAAGACCAAGGACTTCTGGATGCGCAGCGCGGCGAATTACATCGCGCCTACGATCATCCACACGCTCTATGTCGAACCGCTGGAGCGCAAGACGCTCGCGGTCGTGCGCGAGAAGCTGCGGAACATGGTGCAGACCGCCGAGGAGATGCGGCGCACGCTCCATCGGCGCAATCCCATAACGGGACAGCCGGAAGTGCATCCCGAAGTGCTGCACGCGGCCGAGAGTTTTCTCGCGGCCGAGGAGCGCATGCGCTCTGGTATTCAGGCGACGGCGGAAAGTCTGTTCGGGCTGTTCGCCGATCCGCTCATCGCCGCCAACACGGCGACATCGGACTTCCGCATCGCCGATCTCATGTGCGGCGAGAAGCCCGTCACGCTCTATCTCCAGCCGCCTTCCTCCGACGTGCAGCGGCTCATGCCGCTGATGCGGACCATCATCGACATGACCGGCCGCAAATTGATGGAGAGCCAAACGGCCGTAGAGGGTCAGCCAAAGCGCCATCGCCTGGTCATGGTGCTCGACGAATTTCCCATTCTGGGGCGCCTCGACTTCTTCGAGACGATGATGGGTGCGATGGCGGGCTATGGCGTGAAAACGCTGCTGGTCTGCCAGAGTCCCAATCACATCTCGCGTGCCTATGGCCGCGAGAACGTCATCATCGACAACTGCCACATCGTCACCAGCTTTTCGGCCGCCGACGGCGAATCCGCCAAGCGCATCGCCGAAATGGCCGGGGAAGTGTGGGAGGTGCGCGAGAGCGAAACGCACAAACGGCCGCGCCCTCTGCTCGGCTGGCATTCGGGCTCGACCACGCAGCGCGAGGAACGCCGGCCGCTTCTGCTGCCAGCGGACGTGCGCGCGCTGCCCCGCGATGAACAGCTGATCTTCGTCGCGGGGCTAAAGC
>DPWD01000022.1:1458-3629 GCA_003526465.1 Hyphomonadaceae bacterium | reverse complement strand
CAGCGCGGCTGCGGCCGCTCGACGCCACACGCCGAGATCGAGGAAAACACCACCTGGGACCTGATCGCCGATATCGAGCGGCTGCGCGAACGCTTCGGCATCGAGAAATGGCTGGTGTTCGGCGGCTCCTGGGGATCGACCTTGGCGCTCGCCTACGCGGCCACCCATCCCCAACGCGTGGCGGGTTTGGTTCTGCGCGGCATTTTCCTGTTGGCCAAGCAGGAGATCGACTGGTTCTATCAAGCCGGCGCCAGCAACATCTATCCCGACGCGTTCGAGCGTTATTGCGCCGCGATCCCGCCCGAAGAGCGCGGCGATCTTGTACAAGCATTCCGCAAGCGGCTTATCTCGCCAGACCGCAGCGTGCGCCTGCGCGCGGCCCGCGCCTGGGCGCGCTGGGAGGGAGAAACCATCTCCATCGCCGGGCCTTCGGCCTTGCCGGCGCGTTTTAACGAGGACAATTTCGTCGAAGCCTTCGCGCGCATCGAGAACCATTATTTCGTGCATGGCGGCTTCTTCGAGCGCGACGGCTGGCTGCTGGAACAGGCCCCGCGCCTGCGCCACCTGCCCTGCCGCATCGTCCACGGCCGCTACGACATGTGCACGCCGATGTCTTCGGCCTGGGCGCTAAAGCAGCGTTGGCCCGAAGCCCAACTAGAGATCATCCACGACGCCGGCCACTCAAGCCTCGAACCCGGCATCGTCGACGCGCTGGTGCGCGCCACCGATGCGATGATGCATGTGGGAAAGTGGGATTAGGTGTTAGCGCTTGGGTCTAACACCTAACGCCTAACACCTAACACCCAACACCCAACACCTAACTCCGGTGCAAATCCACCGACAGCACAATGGCAAAGCCGACCATCAGCGTCATCATGGCGGTGCCGCCGAAGGAGATGATCGGCAGCGGAATGCCGACGACCGGCACCAGCCCGATCACCATGGCGGTGTTGATCAGCACATAACTGGCCAGAGTAGCGGCAACGCTTGCAGCGGCGAGTTTTGCAAACAACGAGCGCGCTCTGAGCGAAACCTGAACCGCCAACCACATCAGCGCGCCGAACAATCCAAGCACCAGCGCCCCGCCCATAAGGCCGAACTCCTCCACGATCATGGTGAAGATAAAGTCGGTATGCTTCTCGGGGAGAAAATCGAGCTGCGCCTGGGTGCCTTCGCCGAAGCCGCGCCCGAACAGGCCCGCCGAGCCGATGGCGATCTTCGATTGCAGCACGTGATAGCCGGCGCCAAGCGGATCGTCGGCCAGGCCGAGGAACACATTGACGCGGTCGCGCTGATAATCGTGCAGCAGAAAAGTGTAGGCATACACCGCACCCGCCGCGCCCAATGCCGCGCCCGTGCCGATGATCCACCACGAAAGCCCCGCCAGGAACATGGTGGCGATGCCCGCGAACAGGATTAGCATCGCCGTGCCCAAATCTGGCTGGTGCATCACCAACGCTACGGGCGCGGCGATCATCAGAAACGGGGGAATGCTCCACAAGATTGTGCCAAGCTTGCGCGCATCGAGCTGATGGTAGTAGCGCGCCAGCGCCAGCACGATGCCGATCTTCATGAATTCGGACGGCTGCAGCGAAACCGGCCCCAGCGAAAGCCAGCGCGTCGCGCCCATGCGCGTTTCGCCCGCGACTTCCACCGCAAGCAGAAGCAAAAGCGCGCCCGCATAGAGTGGATAAGCGATGAAACTCCAGAACCGCATGTCGAGCAGCATCGCCGCCAGGATCGCGAGAACGAGCAGAACGCCGAAGCGGCTGCCGTGGGTCAGCGGCATGTCGGTCCACTGTCCGGAGGAAACCGAGAAATGCATCGCCACGCCGATTGCCGCGAGCGCCACCAGGATATTGATGATCCCCCAATTGAGCCGTAGAAAACGCTCGCGCATCGAATTGGGGCTGGCGACGGGGAGGATGGTCATGCGCGCACCGGTGTTTGCGGCTCCAGCGTAGCCAGCCGCGCCGCCGCACGCCGCGCCGGATCGCGCGTGAGCGTCGCTTTCATGATCTCGCGCGCGATGGGTCCCGCAACCGCCGAACCTGCGCCACCATGCTCGACGATCACCGCGCAGGCATAGCGCGGTTCGCGCCATGGCCCAAAGCAGCAGAACAGTGCGTTGTCGCGGTAACGCCACTCGATGGTCGAGAAATGTCGTCCGC
>DPWD01000022.1:0-1420 GCA_003526465.1 Hyphomonadaceae bacterium | reverse complement strand
GCACTTGCGCGGTTCCGGTCTTGCCGGCGATCTGCACCGGCTGCCAGCCTCGCGTCGCCTCGCTTAGCGGCACGGCCGCTCCGGTTTCGGGGTGGTGCACGAGTTCGAGCGCGCCAGCGCGTACCGCCGTGCCGCCCGGCTCATTGCAAACGCCAAACATGCCATCGCGCACGCGGGCGAGGAATTCCGGTTCGACCCCTTCGATAGTTGGGGCTTGCGCTGGCTCGTCCACGCCGGGCGCCTCGCGCACAAGGCGTGGAACAACGGCGCGCCCGTTATTGCCTAGGCGCGCAGCCATCACTGCAAGTTGCAGTGGCGACACCTGCAAAGCGCCTTGACCGATGCCGTAGTTCAGCGTCAAGCCCCCGGTCCAACCCTCATTGCGCCGCGCGCGCCAAGAAACTGGATCGGGCACCCAACCGTCGAGGATGTTGGGTACGCCGACATCGAAATGCTCGCCGAGGCCAAGCTTGCGCGCCACCGCCGCGATGCGCTCGGGCCCCGCTCGCAGCGCCGCTTGGTAGAAGTACACATCGCACGAATGCTTGATGGCGTTGTGCAGATTGACGCGCCCGTGTCCTTCGCGGCGCCAGCAGCGGAAGGAGCGTCCGCCGTACCAATAATGACCGGAGCAGGAAACCGACCAATCGTCCTCGACGCCCGCCTGCTTGGCGGCGATGCCGACGACCATCTTGAAGGTCGAGCCCGGCGCGTAGAGGCCGGTGACCGCCTTGTGGAACAGGGGTTTCTTCTCGTCCTCGTTGAGCAACCTGAAAGGCTCGCGGCCAATGCCGTTGACGAACAGATTGGGGTCGAAGCCCGGGGCCGAGGCCATTACCAAGAGATCGCCGTTATAGATATCCATGACGATGGCGGCGCCGGATTGCTCGCCAAAATTCTGCATCGCCGTGCGCTGCAATTCGTGGTCGAGGGTTAGCACCACGCCCGAGCCGCGCACCGGCTCGCGGCGCTCCTCAATGTCCTCGCCCATCTCGACGCCGCGCGCATTGACGACGACCTTGCGCCAACCGGCCTGGCCGTGGAGGGTGTCTTCAAGCCGCGCTTCCAGCCCCGCCTTGCCGACGCGGACATGGGGGTTGCGCAGATACAAAGCGCGGCTCTCGCCGCCCCCGCCCTCCGCTAGCTCTTTGTCGATGTCGCGCTGCGTGGGTTTTTGTACATAACCGATCGGATGGGCGTAAACGACGCGGTAGGGATAGGCGCGCACATCGGCGGAAACCGCGACCACGCCGCGCAATTCCGGCAGCCGCACATTGATGGCGTTGAACTCTTCCCAGGTCATGCCCTCGTGAACCGGCATCGGCTCGTAACGCGAACCGCCCTCGACCTTGATCTGGGCGCGGCGCGCCCATTCCAGGCTGAGGCCCAAGATGGCGCCGATGCGGTCGAGGGTGGCGCG
>DPWD01000145.1 GCA_003526465.1 Hyphomonadaceae bacterium | reverse complement strand
GCGCCCTCGGGCGCGCCGCGCACGCTGAGCGGCGCCTTCTCGGTTGCGAGCTTTTCGACGAGGCGTTGCGGCAGCGGATTCACGCGCCTTGCTCGGCGAAGCGGCGGATGGCGGCAAGCGTAGGGGTGTCGCACCCCTTGGGCGGGCTCTCGTGGCCGACGATCCAGGCGTAGGCGATTGTATCGGGGGCATCGAGGAGGGCCTCGAACTCGGCGAGGCCCGTTTCATCGAGGCCGGCCAAGCATCGGTCGGCAAATCCCCCTAGAATCAAGTCAATCTCCCGGAACCCCCGGCGCCAGGCGCGAAATCTCAGTTTTTTGCGGCGCTCGTCCATCGGGGGCCGCGCTATAACGCATTCGGAGACGGAAGTCAGTGCGATGAAAGCGATGTGGCGGTGGCGGGATGAACCCTCTCCCCCCTTGCGGGNNAGGGGGTGGGGGGCGAGCAAACACACTAATGCCGGATGTGTCGGCACGCCCCCCACCCCCTGCCCCCGCCCCGCAAGGGATCGGAGCAGCTCCGTGACCCCCCTCTCCGCCTTCCTCGCCCCTGCCCGCGCACCTAAGGGCGCGCGCAAGGAGACAATGGAGTTGATCGCCAAGGTCGCCGGCGGGACGCTGGTGCGCGACCTTGTGTTCCTGGCCCCGCACGCCGCAATCGACCGGCGCCTGCGCGTGCCGATCGGCGAGACCAATGACGGCGACATCGCCACCATCGAAGCCGAGGTCGATGGCCATATCCCCGCGTTCAAGTCCGCGCCCTACCGCATCCGGCTGCGCGACGAGACGGGTTTCCTGTCGGTCGCGTACTTTCGCGGCGCCGAGGAGATGTTCAAGCGCATGTGGCCATTGGGCCAGACGCGGCTCGTGAGCGGCAAGATCACGTTCCACGACGGCATGCGCCAGATGCTGCATCCCGATTACGTGGTCGATCCCACCAAGGGCGAAGCACCGCCAGCGGTTGAGCCGGTCTACCCGCTGACACAAGGCCTGCCCGGGCGCACGCTGCAGCGGACCATTGCCGCGGCGCTCGACACGCTTCCCGAGACGCCCGAGTGGTTGGAGCCGACGACCGTCAAGGCGCACGATTGGCCGGATTTCCGCACCGCGCTTGAGCACCTGCATCGGCCTGCTTCGCCTGACGATGTTTCGCCCGAGAGCGCGTTCCGCATGCGGCTCGCCTACGATGAATTGTTCGCGCGGCAATGCGCGTTGCGTTTGCGGCGCGCGCATCGGCGCAAGGAACCGGGCCGCGCCATTGTCGGCGACGAGCGCTTCACATCCAAGCTGCTGACAAGCCTGCCATTCGCGCCAACCGGCGCGCAGGCGCGCTCGGTCAAGGAGATTTTCGCCGACATGGGAGTGCCCGCGCCGATGCTGCGGCTGCTGCAGGGCGATGTCGGCTCGGGTAAGACCTTGGTGGCGGCGCTGGCGATGGCGCGCGCGGCGGAGGCTGGCTCGCAGAGCGCGCTCATGGCGCCAACCGATTTGCTGGCGCGCCAGCACGGGGCGACGCTTGAACCTCTGCTCAAGGCTGCTGGGATTTCGATGGCGGTGCTCACCGGCCGCGACAAGGGCGCAAACCGGCGCGAGATTTTGGCCCGCCTTGCGTCGGGCGAACTCTCCGTCGTCATCGGCACGCATGCGCTGTTTCAGGAAGAGGTGGCGTTCCGCGATCTCGGCCTCATCGTCATCGACGAGCAGCACCGCTTCGGCGTGTCCGACCGCATGCGCATGGTGGCCAAGGGTTTTGCCCCGCACGTGCTGGTGATGAGCGCAACGCCCATTCCGCGCACATTGGCGTTGTCCATCCATGGCGACATGGATCTCTCCGTGCTCGACGAGAAACCGCCCGGACGCCAGCCGATCAAGACCGCGACCATGCCGTCCAGCCGCATGAGCGAAGTGATGGAAGCGATCGGCGAAGCGCGCAAACGCGGCGAGCGCGCCTATTGGGTGTGCCCGCTGATCGAGGAAAGCGAAGCTGTCGATCTCGCCGCCGTCGAGGATCGGCACAAGGAGCTCATCACCTATTTCGGCAAGGGCGTCGAGATCGTGCACGGCAGGATGGCGCCGCCCGCGCGCGAGGCGGCGATGTATCGTTTCCGCTCGGGCGAAGCGTTTCTGCTGGTGGCGACCACGGTGATCGAAGTCGGTGTCAACGTGCCGGAGGCCACTATCATGGTGATCGAGCACGCCGAGCGCTTTGGCCTGGCGCAGCTTCACCAATTGCGCGGCCGCGTCGGCCGCGGCGACAAACAAGGATCGTGCGTCCTGCTCTGGAAGCCGCCGCTTGGAGAGAACGCCAAGGCGCGCTTGGATTCGCTGCGCCGCAACGATGACGGCTTCGCCATCGCCGAGATCGATTTCAAACTACGCGGCGCCGGCGACATGCTAGGCACGCAGCAATCGGGGCTGCCGCCGTTTCGGCTCGTGGTTCCCGAGGCGCACTCGGACTTGTTGGGCGCCGCCGACAAGGAAGCGCGGCTTGCCGTGGAGCGCGACTGCGAACTCAAGGGCGAACGCGGCGAAGCGATCCGGCTTGCACTGTCGCTGTTTGGGTATGCGGAAGCGGCTGAGCTGGCGCGGAGTGGGTGAGCAAACACCCCCTCCCCCTTGCAGGGAGGGCGCCGGGGGGTGAGGGGCGTGCAAACACGCAAGCGTTTGCAGGTTGGAGCGCGCACCTCCTGGTGCGCCCGCGAGCGGGTAGGCTCGCTTTTTCCAACCGAAAAAGGAGCGCACCGGGAGGTGCGCGCTCCAACCTGGATGGGGTGGCGCGCACGCCAAACGCCGGACAACGCGCTCGCGTTT
>DPWD01000388.1:178-4829 GCA_003526465.1 Hyphomonadaceae bacterium | reverse complement strand
TGCCGGCCGGTTCGTGCATCCCAAAGCCGCGCCGTGCCATCCTCCGATGCAGTGAGCACTAGATTGCCTTCGGCGTCGAAGATCGCAACCGGCGGCGCGTTTGCCGCTTCCGCCACCGCGCTTTGCAGCACGTGCACGTCGTGATCGTTAGCCGGCTCGGGCAGGCTGTCGCCGCGCGCGTCGTTGGCGGCGGCAAGCGGGGTCAGCCCCGAGATTTGCGGGAAATCTTCCGGTTGCAACAGCGCGCCTTCGCAAAGAATGACCGCGCGGAAAACTGCGTTCTCGATCTGGCGCACATTGCCCGGCCAATCGAACGCGCACAGCATCTTCATGGCCGCCTCCGAAGCGCCGCGCACATTGCGCCCCTCTTCGGCGTTGAAGCGGGCGATGAAGCGCTGCACCAAAGCCGGGATGTCCTCGCGGCGCTCGCGCAAGGGCGGCGCCTCGATGGGAAACACGTTCAAGCGATAGTACAAATCCTCGCGGAAGCGGCCGTCGGCCACCAGCTTGGCGAGATCCTTGTTGGTGGCGCTGACGATGCGCACATCCACCTTCACCGGGCGCTTGGCGCCGACCGGATCGACCTCGCCCTCCTGCAGCACGCGCAGCAATTTCACTTGCGCCTCCAGCGGCAGCTCGCCGACTTCGTCGAGGAACAGCGTGCCGCCATTGGCTTCCACGAATTTGCCAGCGTGGCTGTCAGTGGCGCCCGTGAACGAGCCCTTGGCGTGCCCGAAGAGTATGGATTCAACCAGGTTCTCGGGGATGGCGCCGCAATTGACGGTGACAAATGCTTTGCCGGCGCGTTCGCTGCCGCCCTGGATGGCGCGGGCGAGCAATTCCTTGCCGACGCCCGACTCGCCGGTGATCAGCACCGGAATGTTGGACCCCGCCGCGCGCTTGCCCATGCGCACTACCGGCCCCATCACCGGGGCGTTGGCCACCATGTCGTCGAACGAAAGCTGCCCAGAGGCGCGCTTCTTCATTCGTACAACTTCGGTTTTCAGGTTCGAGAGCTCGAGTGCATTGCGGATCGACACCAGAATGCGCTCGGGGCTCGCCGGCTTGACGAAGAAATCGCTGGCGCCGGCCTGCATGGCCTGCACCACCGTGTCGATGCCCCCCGATGCGGTGAGCACGATGCAGGGAAGATCGCCGCGGCGCCGGCGGATTTCCTTAAGCGCTTCCTGGCCGCTCATGCCTGGCATCACCAGATCGAGCATGACCGCATCGATGTCGGCGTGAACCTCGACGGCTTCCACCGCCTGGAAGCCGTTCTCGGCCACCCGCGTGTGAAAGCCGTTGCGCTCGACCGCGGCTTGCAACAGGCGCCGCTGCGCCGGATCGTCATCGACGATCAGGATCGTCTTTCCCATGTCCCACCAAATTCTGCTGATCGCGTTTTTCTCAACGAAAACGCTTATCGTGAGCGGACCATAACCAAGACAGGTTCAGGTCGCGTTAAAATGGCACAGTCACAAAGGATTTTCGCAGACGCCGATTGGCGTTAAGTGAACGCTCGATTTACCTTCCCACCCATTCCCGGGACGCAGCGAAGCTGCGATCCCGGGACCCATAAACACCACAGCTCCGGTCATGCTCGCGTTTTCAACTTCATTGTTTTCGGTTCGTGTTCATGGGTCCCGGACTGAATGCTGCGCATTCATCCGGGAATGGGTGGACCGCCAATGAGCGACAACCCGCGCGATCCCGAGCGCGACCGCATTAGCGCGCGCATCGGGCGCGTCGCCAAGGTCGGCGCCAATATGTCCAGCGCCGTGGGCGCGCGCGTGATGGGCGCCGATCAGCAGGCCTTGGCGCGGGCGCTGCGCCAAGCGCTTGGCCGCTCCAAGGGGCCGCTGATGAAGGTGGCGCAATTGTTGTCCACCATTCCCGATTTGTTGCCGCAAGCCTACGCCGATGAGTTCCGCAAGCTGCAAGCGCACGCGCCGCCGATGGGTTGGCCCTTCGTACAACGGCGCATGCGCGCCGAGCTTGGTGAGGATTGGGAAACCAAGTTCGCTTCGTTCGAGCGCGAGGCCGCCGCCGCTGCTTCCCTCGGACAAGTGCATCGCGCCACCGCCCATGACGGGCGCGCGCTCGCCTGCAAGCTGCAATATCCCGACATGATGAGCGCGGTGGAAGCGGACCTCGGCCAGCTGAAAGCCCTGCTCACCCTGTTCAAGGCCATGGACGGCAGCATCGATTCTTCCGAGGCGATCGTCGAAGTGGGAGATCGCCTGCGCGAGGAATTGGATTATGCGCGCGAATTGAAGCATCTGCGGCTGTTCGCGATTATGTTGGAAAGTCGCACCGACGTCGCCATGCCCGAGCCGCTTCCCGAGCTTTCCACCAAGCGCCTGCTCACCATGACCTGGCTCGGCGGACGCGGCCTGATGCACTGGCTGGACGAGCCCCAGGAGCTGCGCAACCGCATCGCCGAATTGCTATTCCATGCGTGGTGGGCGCCGATGACGCGCTACGGCGTGATCCATGGCGATCCCCATCTCGGCAATTACGCGCTCACCGAAAACGCCGAGCGTTTGCACCTTCTGGATTTCGGCTGCGTGCGCATCTTTCCGCCGCGTTTTCTTGAAGGCGTTGTCGGGCTCTACCACGGGCTAAAAAACGACGACCGCGATCGGATCGCCCATGCCTACGAAATCTGGGGATTTAAGAATCTCAATGCCGAACTGATCGAGGCGCTGACTTTATGGGCGCGCTTTATCTACGGGCCGCTGATTGAGGAGCGCGCGCGCACCATCGCCGACAATGTGCCCCCCGCCGAATACGGCCGCCGCGAAGCCATGGAGGTGCGGCGGCGTTTGAAGACCCTCGGCCCCGTGCTGGTGCCGCGCGAGTTCGTGTTCATGGACCGCGCCGCCATCGGCCTGGGCGCGGCGTTCCTGCATCTGCGCGCGGAGTTGAATTTTGGCGCAATGTTCGCCGAGAGCGTGGAGGGATTCTCGGTTGAGGCGCTGCGGGCAAGGCAGAGCGCGGCGCTTGGTGTGGTGGGACTGTGACGCTTCTTGTAGCGCCGGCGCCCACGCCGGCTTCTATCGACTGACCTGTTGCATGCCGACGTTCACGGAGTTAGGTCCAAGCCAATGCTCAACACGCGGTGGCGCACTCGGGGGTATGCTGGCGAGGGCGCCGGCGCTCCAAGTCCATGAACCAATACGCGCTCATCACCACGCTCGTCGGCGCCATTGTGTTGGCGTTCGTGTTCGGGTTCGCCGCGCAGCGGCTGAAGCTTTCCCCAATCGTCGGCTATCTGCTCGCGGGCGTCGCCGTCGGCCCCTACACGCCTGGATTTGAGGCCGACCTCGATCTCGCGATGCAACTTTCGGAGATCGGCGTCATTCTGCTCATGTTTGGCGTCGGCTTGAAGATTTCGGTCGAGGACATCTGGTCTGTGCGCTGGGCGGCGGTTCCCTCCTCGGTCGTACAGACCGTGCTCGTCGCGCTGCTCGGCGCGGGCGTCGGGCTGGGGTTGTCGATGCCGCTTGCTGAAGCGCTCACCCTGGGTTCAGCGCTCTCCATCGCCTCGACCATCGTGCTCATGCGCATGCTCGAGGAGCGCCGGCTTATGAAAACCGAGGAAGGCCGCGTCGCGGTTTCCTTCGTGCTGCTTGAGGATCTGTTCATTGTCATCGCCATTGTCGTGCTGCCTGCCTTGGTCGGCGCGACTGCGGGCACGCCCATGTCGATCTTCGCTGTGGTGGGCGCGGTTGGGCTGACACTGGGCAAGATCGCGGTGTTCGCCGCTCTGATGCTGGCGATCGGCGGGCGCCTCTTTCCGTGGTTGATCGTGCAGGTCGCGCACACCAAGTCGCGCGAATTGCTTTCGCTCGGAACCCTTGCCTTAGCTTTGGGCGTCGCCTGGGCCGCGTACCGGTGGTTCGACGCAAGCTTTGCGCTTGGCGCGTTCCTTGGAGGCCTCGCGCTCAACGGCTCGCGCTTCTCGCACAAGGTGGGCGAAGATTCGCTGCCGCTGCGCGACACCTTCGCGGTGTTGTTTTTTGTCGCCGTCGGCATGCTGTTCGACCCTGGCGTGATCGTGCGCCAGCCCTTGGCGCTTGCCGCCATCGCAACGGTCGCGACCCTGGGCAAGGCGATCCTGGCCTACGCGCCGATGCGGCTGATGGGACAGAGCAAGCGGGTCGCCGCCCTGGTTGCGCTCGGCACCGCCCAGATCGGCGAATTCTCTTTCATGCTCGCCGGCCTTGGGCGCAGCCTAGGGGTGATGAGCCAGGAGACTTACAATCTCATCCTCGGCGCCGCGTTGATCTCGATCGCGGTCAATCCGTTCCTGTTGCGCTTTGTTCCTGACGAGAAGCGCGCGTGAATGGCTCGCTGGCGCCTTCTTGCTCCCCCGCGCGCGGGGGAGCTGTCAGCGCGCGAAGCGCGATGACTGANNGCGCACAACCTACCCCCTCCGGCCCGCTGCGCTCGCCACCTCCCCGCTTGCGGGGGAGGAAAGAAGATCACCGCAGCGCTTTGCGCACCACCAGCTTCAGCCCCGACCACACCTCATCCACCGCGCACACTTTCACGTCCACGAACCCCATCGGCAGCGCAAGTTTCCGGATCGTATCTTCGGTTATATCCGTTTCCATCTTGGCGGCCTTCTTCGGCCACGAGACCCAGA
>DPWD01000388.1:0-170 GCA_003526465.1 Hyphomonadaceae bacterium | reverse complement strand
AGCTTGGCCGCGCTTGTGTGGAAGACGTGCGCCGCGGCCAGCCCCTTTGCCGGGCGCGCCACGTAGCGCGGGGCGACGCTTTGCTCGATCTCGGCGCGCACGCTTTCGGGCATGGTCCAAGTCCAAAGCGCGCCGCCCTCTTTCAGCCCCAGCTTCTTGGCGAGCGGCGT
>DPWD01000023.1 GCA_003526465.1 Hyphomonadaceae bacterium | reverse complement strand
CCTGCCCGGAGCCGGCTCAGCGCGGGTTGCTGGCGGACGCGCGTCTCTCAAGACAACGCCGGCGCTTGCCGATCGCGTGACGCGGCCCTATCACCGCCGCCTCGACCCGCCCGAGGGCGCACGGAGAGGTGGCGGAGTGGTCGANNGCCGGTCTCGAAAACCGGAGTACGTGCAAGCGTACCGAGGGTTCGAATCCCTCCCTCTCCGCCAGAAGGCACTAAGCTGACCTCGCCTGATACGCAAATTTCCTTGATTTTGCATAGGTTTGGTGTCTCAATCGAGATCGTCCGATACAGACCCATCTCGCCAAAGCAGGGGTATTTTTCGGGCAAGATACCCCTGCCGCCGGAAAAATACCCCTATGCCCATCACCGAGCCGCAGATCAGAACGGCCAAGCCCGCAGCCCGCCCCTACAAGATATTCGATAGCGGCGGCCTCTTCGTGGTCGTAACGCCAAGCGGGGGAAAGCTGTGGCGCTTCCGCTTTAGACACGACGGCAAGGAAAAGCTGCTCGCGCTCGGCGCCTATCCCAAGCTTGGGCTGCAAGCGGCGCGCAAGCAGCGCGACACCGCCCGCGAAACCCTCGACGAGGGCATCGACCCCGCCGCCGAAAGGCGCCGGCGAAAGCGCGTTGCCGCCGACTCGCGCGCGCTGACGTTTAGGGTGGTCGCCAAGGCATGGCACGCCAACCATGCGCACGAGTGGACGCCGGCCTATGCCAAGCAGGTGCTCAACCGGCTTGAGGACGACATCTTCCCAAGCCTCGGCGAGCGGCCTGTCGCTGACATTGAGCCGAAGGAAATGCTGGCGACGCTGAAGAAGGTCGAAGAGCGCGGCGTGCTCGAAACGACGCGCCGCCTGAAGCAATATTGCTCATCTATCTTCCGGTTCGCCATCGCGTCGGACTATTGCAAGCATGATCCGGCAGCGCCCCTCAAAGGCGCTCTAAAGCCGCCACCGCGACCTACGCACCATCTGGCGCTCGCGCGCGGCGACGTCGGCGATTTCCTTATCCGGCTGTCGGCCTACGATGGCGAGCCTGAGACGCGGATCGCCATCACTTTGGCCCTCCTGACGGTCGTGCGGACGAAAGAGCTCAGAGCCGCGGAGTGGGCAGAATTTGAGTATTTGGACCAGCCGGCGCGCGCGTTGTGGCGCATCCCGGCCGAGCGGATGAAGATGGATGACCCCCATCTTGTGCCGCTCTCCAGGCAGGCATGCGCCGCGCTTGGCGATCTGCATGCACGAACAGGCGCCAAGAAATTCCTGTTTCCAAGCCGCGCCCGCGGCGGCGTCATGTCCAACAACACGATGCTCTACGGCCTCTACCGAATGGGCTTCCACGGCCGCACGACGACGCATGGTTTTCGGCGCCTGTTCTCCACCGAAGCGAACGAGCACGGCTACGAAGAAGACTGGGTCGAACGGCAGCTTGCGCACGACGAACGCGACCGTGTGCGGGCCGCCTACAATGCGGCGCAATACCTGCCGCAACGGCGCAAGATGCTCCAATGGTGGGCAGACTTTCTAGCTGAGCTGCGAAGTGCGCAGGAGGCAAAACAACGCAGCATCTAGCCCGTTCTCCACCGCCGATTGTTTGGCTGCCCGCGGCGATGTTTTCGGCGAGGGTCGAACGGCGGCCTCACAACGCAGGCGTACATGGCGGTGAGCGAAACGACCCGTCCAACGGCGAAGCGCGATCTCGAAAAGCTGGTCGATTAGGTGCTACTTGAGCAGGTGGGCTCGGGGCGGGGCGCGGCCTACGCATTCGCCAAGAAATGGCTCAAGAATGGCTCAAACGGCGCCTAAACGGCTCATGTCGGGCCCGGCGCTCCCGGTTCCAGAACACCTATCCTTGCCGCCTTGCAAAGCGGACCGCCAGCAGAAGCCAACGCAATTGCATGCGGTCGAAGCGGCGGACAGGTCCGTCGTCAAGGACGCGCCCGTTGGCCATCCTAACCCCGGGCACTAACCCCTCCTTCACCCGGCGCGCAACGGTCGCACGCGAAATACCGAAGCACTCCTTGATGGCGCGATAGGTCAGCAACACGCGGTCGGTGCGCAGATCGGCCAACATCCGATCCACGGCTTTGTGAAGCTCGGCGGGATAGTCAGGCATGTCCTCGACGGTGACCGTTCGACAAAGGTCAAGCCTTCCTGCGCGACTAGCGCGGCGCTGAGAGGGCGCGACCGCCACGACTGCCTTCTGCTCGCGGTCCGCCGATTGTGGGGCTTGGCCTTTGTTCGGCGCCATTGCCGCTGGCGCGTCAAACAAACCCAATTGTGAGGCATCTACGGCCTTCGCCCTCGCTTTCCGACGTGGCGGAGCAGCAATTTGAGTATCAGCGGTCATGGGAATGCCCATCGTTTGCATACGGCCTCAGCCCGACAATGTCGCGTGTCACCAGCACCCGCACCGGCGCTCCAGCACGCACGCGCAGAGTCGGCCGCACCGCCAGTTCGCGATCAACGATACGGGCGCCGGTTTGCGCTGCTTGTTGAGCGGCGGCGTCGCCCACGCTTTGCGTCAAGCTTCCGCCCTCGCTGTCTTCCGATTCATTGGCGACCACGCTGATGATGGCCGACAGCCCGATGGCGCCGGCGAGGCGGCCCAGGTGATTGTCTGTGCGGTCGCGGAGACCCGATGCGCCGGATGGGTCGCTCGCCTCCATGCCTTGGAGGTCGATGCTCCAACCATTGGGCAGGATGAGCCGGTTCCACACCAGCAACAGGCGTTGGTCGCCGTAATTCGCGCCGTTGTCATAGGTTCCGATCAGGCGTGCGCCTTGCGGGATCAGCAGATGATCGCCGCTGACGCTGTCATAGACCGGCGCGGTCACTTGCGCGATCACGCGCCCCGGCAGATCGGAATTAAGCGCGGTGACGAGCGCGGCGGGGATGACTTGGCCCGCTTGAATCTCATAGCGCGAACGCGGCGGCGTCAGCTCGGAATTGAGGCGGTCGCCATCCGTCGGCGCGTTCTCGTTGGCGCGGTTTCCGCCGAACAGGATCGGCGAAGTGCGCGCGATAACTTGCGGATCGGGCGGCGGGGCGCCCGCTTGGCCGCTGGGGCCGGCCACGCCAGGCG
>DPWD01000092.1:4162-4449 GCA_003526465.1 Hyphomonadaceae bacterium | reverse complement strand
GCGACGGCTGCGGCAAATGCTGCGTCATCAGCATCGAGGATGTCGACACCGGCGTGCTCTACCGCACCAACGTCGCCTGCAATCTCTTCGACACCAACGCGTGCGGCTGCGGCGACTACGCCAACCGAAAAAAACGCGTGCCCGATTGCGTGAAGCTGACGCCGAAAAACGTGCCCAAGCTCGATTGGCTGCCCCCGACGTGCGCGTACCGCCTCGTGAGCGAAGGCCGCGATCTTTATTGGTGGCACCCATTGGTTTCCGGCGATGCGGAGACCGTGCACGCGTCG
>DPWD01000092.1:2711-4112 GCA_003526465.1 Hyphomonadaceae bacterium | reverse complement strand
CGCCGCCGGCGGCAAGCAAGCGAGCCGTGGGAAAGCGCCGCCCGTGAAGCCGTTGAATCCTGTTTTTGCTGGCGCCGGGACCACGATTTTCGCGCTCATGTCCGCGCTCGCGAGCAAACATGGCGCGATCAATCTNNTTTCCCGACATCGACGGGCCGCTGGCGTTGCGGGAGCGCGCGGCGCGGGCGCTGATCGAGGGCCCCAACCAATATCCGCCGATGATGGGCGTGGAGGCGCTGCGCCAAGCCTTGGCTGCGCACGCGAAGCGCTTCTACGATTTGCGCTACGATTTTAGCGCCGAGATCGTGGTCACGTCCGGCGGGACGGAAGCGCTGACCGCTTCGATCATGGGATTGATCGCGCCGGGTGACGAGGTGGTGCTCATCGAGCCTGTCTACGACTCCTATCGGCCGATTGTCGAAGCCATAGGCGGCAAAGTGCGCGTATTGCGCCTTGAGCCTCCCCACTGGGCGCTGAGCGAAGCAGCACTTGCGGAAGCGTTCAGCGGCGGCGCTAAGGTCATCATCCTCAACTCGCCGATGAACCCGATTGGCAAAGTGTTCGATCGCGCCGAACTCGAATTGATCGCCAAATACATCGAGTGCTTCGATGCGCTAGCGATCTGCGACGAGGTGTACGAGCATCTAACTTTCGACGGCGCCACGCACATGCCGCTGGCGACGCTCCCCGGCATGTTTGACCGCTGCGTGCGCATCGGNNAAGATATTTTCGCTCACCGGCTGGAAAGTGGGTTGGGTCGAGGGGCCGCGCGCTTTGATCGGGCCGATCTCCAAGGCGCATCAATTCATCACTTTCACCACGCCGAACGCATTCCAGATCGCGATCGCGCAAGGATTGGAAACCGAGGAGGGCTATTTCCTGGGCCTCGCGCGCGAATTGCAGGGCGCGCGCGATTTTCTGGCCGCGCGGCTAGCGGACATCGGTTTCAAGCCGCTTGCCGCGCAAGGCACGTATTTCCTGACCGTGGACATAAGCGGGCTTGGCTTCGGCGGCTCGGATGTCGAGTTCTGCGAGCACCTCACCGAACACGCGCGCGTAGCCGCGATCCCGTTATCGGCGTTTTACACGCGCTCAGGGCCGACGCATCTGGTGCGGTTCGCGGTCTGCAAACAGCGCCATGTGTTGGAGGAAGCGGCTGAGCGGCTTGGCGCTTATTTCAGAGAACCCTCGCCCCCCGAGGGGGGCAAGCGCATTTGAGAACAGGTAGCGAGCGCTCCGCGGCGCGGACAGGAAGCGCCCCTCCCCCCTTGCGGGGGAGGTGGCGAGCGCATGCGAGCCGGAGGGGGGTGACGGCCGTGCTCTTTCGGGATGAGTTGCGAGAGCACGCACTCCCCGATCACGGCGCTGTACCCCCACCCCCTACCCCCTCCCCGCAAGGGG
>DPWD01000092.1:0-2663 GCA_003526465.1 Hyphomonadaceae bacterium | reverse complement strand
GGCGCTGGCGATTGGTGTTGTACGCGATCCCAGTCGCGCTGCATGCGCTTGCGTCTCCCTCCCAAAGGTGGGAGAGAGTTCTCCAACTCGCTAATACTGCGCCTTGAGCAGCAGCACTTCCATCACGCGCCGGGCATTGTCGGCTTCGATGTCGAGCTTTGGCGCGAGGCGATCGAGGAACTCGGCNNTCGCCGTCCGAGAGGATGATGTCCACGCAATGGGCGAACACCGGCAGGCACATGTCCACCGGCAGCGTTTCGCAGCATTCCTGCAGCGCGCTGTCCTTGCGTTCCTTGAAGCGCTTGTTGACGTTGGCGTTGGCCGCGGCGAGGTCGGCCTGAGAGAGGCTGCCCAGCGCGCGCGAGCGGCGGGCGACCATCTCGATGGCTTTGCCTTCTTCTTCGGAGAAGCTGCCGTCGGCCATGGCCGCCGCGAACAGGATGCCCATGAAGGCTTCCGGGATGGTCCAGCCGGTGTTGCGGTGACGGAAACGCTCCGCCAGCCTGTCGACATCGAACGGAGATTTTTTCTCGACCGCGAAATTCTGGAACACGTTGATTGTATCCGGCATGTTGCGAAGCGCCATTTTAGTTGCTCCTGGATGGAAAATTCTTAGGTCATTGCGGCGGCGTGGGGGCGGCCGCCGGCAGCGGTTCCACAGGCGTTTCCACGGTCGGTGGCAGCGTCACCGGCGCGCTTTCGGGCGGCAGCGTTGGCACCGCGCTATTGAGCACGTCGCGCAGGGAGCGCAGGCCGGCGATTTGCGCCTGGAGCTGGGCTTTTTGCTCGGCGATCCAGAGTTCGGGCGGCGTGTCGTAATTCACCCAGAGATTGCGCACCCGGCCACGCACATAGCCCGCCNNAGCGGCGATCTCGGCGCGCAGGGCGGTGACTTCACTCTGCAGGCCCGCTACTTCGGCAAAGCCGCTCAGCGCCTGACGTTGCGTTTCTGCAATCTCATATTTGCCCTGCACTTCGGCCAACTGGGCTTCAAGCCCCGCCTTCTCGCTCTGCAGCGCTGAATTGCCCTGCCACAGGAAAGCGCCGCCGCCGGCCGCCGCCGCGAAAAGCACGCCTGACAGCGCCATGAACGTGCCCGCGCGCCCGCGCGCCGATGCAAGCTCCGTAGCGCTCGGCACGTCGGAGAAGGCCTTGGCGCCGACGCGCCGGGCGGGTGTTTCAGCAACAGCAGCTGCGTTCTCAGTCTCGGCCAATGTCAGTCCCCTTCAACGCTGGCGAGGCCCGCGCGTCCGCGCACCGCGCTCATGGTTAACGCGGCGGCTTTATGAACGACCTCCGCGCCGATGAAAAGCGAAATGGGCGGGGGGGGGAGCCACAGGTTGTAACAACAGTGCCGGGGACACACACTCACGGCGCCGGCGGCGCTAGGCTGGCAATGACTTTGCCGTGAGTGTGTGTCCCCTCGCCGCGCCGCCGCGATAGCGCGCCACAGCCCGTTGCGCTAACTTCCCCCCATGCCCATCGCCCGCGATCTTTCCCGCGCCCGTTACGCTGCCGCGCAAGGTGCGCGGGTGGCTTGGTATTTGGGGCAGTATTTGTTGGCGCGGCGGATTTCCGGGCCGTTTGACCGGCCGGGCGAGCCGAAGTTCAAGCCGCAGGCGCCCGAGGGAGACCAGACGCGCATACGCGCGGCGTTTCTCGATCTGTTCGCGCGCGACCGCGCCAACATCGAAGCCGGCCTATACCCAGCGCCCGCCGACATGCGCGTGGCGAACGCGCTATCGACGCTGCGCAACTCGGCGCGTTTCTTCCGCGATCTGCCCAAGGTCGACGCGCGTCGCTTGCAGCGCGCTGGAACGGAAGTGCGCGAGGCGGTGAAGGATGGCGCGGGAGAACGCTATCCGAGCTATTATCTGCAGAACTTCCATTATCAAAGCGGCGGCTGGTTCTCGAAGGAGGGCGCCAAGCTTTACGACACGCAGGTGGAAATCCTGTTCGGGGGCGCCGCCGACGCGATGCGCCGGATCGCACTCGGCTCGCTCGCGCGCGCCATCAAGGGGACCGACCAGCGCCGCGTGAAGCTGCTCGACCTGGCCTGTGGCAACGGGCGGTTTCTGGCGCAAATTTTAGCCGCGTTTCCGCGCATGCCCGCAACCGGGCTCGATTTGTCTCCGGCCTATTGCGCCGAAGCGCGCCAACGCCTCGCCGCGTGGCCGCAGGTTGAGATCGTCACTGGCGCCGCCGAAGCCGCTCCGTTCGAGGCCGCCAGCACGGAGGCGGTCACCTGCGTGTACCTGTTCCACGAATTGCCGCCGCGCGTGCGCCGCGAAGTCGCGCGCGAGATCGCGCGCGTGCTGAAACCCGGGGGCGTGTTCGTGCTGGCTGACTCAGTGCAGAGCGGAGACGCGCCCGATCTCGACCGCATGCTGGAATATTTTCCGGTCGGCTTTCACGAGCCGTATTTCGGATCGTATCTAGGCGAGGATTTCACCGCTTTGTTCGCGGAATCCGGCCTCACGCACGAAGAAACCGAACTGGCGTTCCTGACTAAAGTGATGCGGTTCAGAAAGGCGTGACGGCGCGGCGTCACATCACCTTCCACTCGATGGCAGGGCATGCATTTGAAAACAGCTCCGCAGCGCCGGCAAGCGGCGCTCCTCCCCCCTTGCGGGGGAGGTGGCGAGCGCATGCGAGCCGGAGGG
>DPWD01000329.1 GCA_003526465.1 Hyphomonadaceae bacterium | reverse complement strand
CGACGCGGAGGCCGGGCGGCGCGCCATCGAAGCGGCGGCGGCGACCGGCCAACGTGTGTCGCTTGACCTTATCTATGCGCGCGAAGGCCAGACCATCGGCGCCTGGCGCGCCGAACTGCGAGAGGCGCTCGAATTGCCCATCGAGCATGCTTCGCTCTATCAGCTGACGATCGAACCAGAGACCGCATTCGCGCGCCGTGTTGCGCGCGGAAAACTCACCCCACACGATGCGGAGGCGGGCGCCGATTTCTACGAGGCGACGCAGGAGGTCTGCGAAGCGGCGGGTTTCCCGGCCTATGAAATCTCAAACCACGCACGCGCGCCCGCCGCGCGCGCCCGACANNCCCGACATAACATGCTGTATTGGCGCGGTCAGGATTGGATTGGCGTAGGCCCCGGCGCGCATGGGCGCATCACCCGCGCGGGCGCGCGCATCGCCACCGAATCGCATCGCCGGCCGGCCGATTACATGAAAGCGGCGCGCGAACGAGGGCTAGGTTGGGTGAGCGAGGCGGCGCTCAGCGGCGAGGAGATTGCCGACGAGATGCTGATCATGGGATTGCGCATCGAGGAGGGGATCGACCGCGACCTCATCGCCTCCCTGCGTGGACGCGAGATCAAGCAAGATGCGCTCGGCTCGCTGGTAGAGCTGGGCCTGCTAAAACAAGACGAAGGCCGCGTGCGCCTCACCGCGCGCGGGCGGCTGCTGGCGAACAAGGTCGCGACCGAGTTGGCGATGTAGAGCGCGATCTATGAAATGGAGTCATCCCAACACCCATTTCCCGGACTTGCGCTCCGCGCAACCAGGGAATGGGTGGGGATTCAATCTGGACGGACTCTTGAAACCTCACGCACTCGCGCTATCGCCCAATCCGAAAAAGTCGAACGGCTTGCGCTTCTTGGCGGCAGGCGGCGCCAGTCCGCGCGCTTCGCACCATTGCAGCGTGAGCTGCGCAACCTCGCCGGCTTCCGGCTCGCCGACCAGCCAATGGCTCATCTCGGGAAATTCGTGGAAGTGCGCTTGGCCATCGGGGAAGCGTGAAATCACGCGCCGCACGGTGGAGGCGGAATTGACGCGGTCGCGCCCGCCGGCAAAGCCCAGAACCGGCGCCGCGATCCTGTGAACCGGCGCCTGCGAGGACATCGAGGCGTCCGACCACCATTGCATCGCCTCGCGCACGGCGCGGCCAGACTCTGGCACAAACCGCGCAAAGGCGCGGCGCGCGTCTTCGTGCGAGAGCCGGTCCAAGGTGTTGCCGCGGGCGACGCGATAATCGGGCGGGATGGGCCGGCGCCAATAATCGCCAAGCAAGCTCAGGCCTAAATGATTGCCGTGCTCATCTAATGTGGTCGGCGGCACGCCCCAGGGCGCGGAAGGCGCCAGCAGCACAAGGCCCTTCACCTCGGTTTGCGCCGCCGCGAGCTGTACAACAAGCCCGCCCAGCGAGTGCCCGATCAGCACCGGCGGCGCGCGCAGCGCGGCCACGTACTCAACGATCGCGCTAGCGTAATCCTTGAGCCCGGCTTGCGCCAAGGCCTCCATATCGGCGCCGCGTTCATGGTGGGGGAGGTTGGGAGCATGGCTCTCGAAGCCCGCAGCCTCGAACGGCTCGCGAAACCCTTCGAATGCCCAGCCGCCGCAAAACGCGCCGTGCACGAACACGACGGGCGTTGCCGATCGCTTGGATTTCTTCATGCGCCGCAAACCAAGGCGGCGCCGATGTGGCTGCTGATCACTTCAAATCCCCACGCTGTATTTCTTGAACCGCCGCGCTACTTCCTCATAAGTCGCGCGTTTGAACGGTATCACAAGTTGGGGCGCCGAATCGAGGCTTGCCCAACGCCAGTCGCTGAACTCAGGTGTGTGCGTGTCGAGTCTGATGTCAGCGTCACGCCCCTTGAACCGAAAGGCAAACCATTTCTGCATTTGCCCAAGAAAGCGTCCGCGCATCTTTCGTCGCAAATCCGTGGGAAATTCGTAATAAAGCCAGTCCGGCGTTTCCTCTAGCAGGTCGACGTGCTCGGGCCGCACGCCGATTTCTTCCTCCATTTCACGCAGCGCGCCTGCGTGCGGGTTTTCGCCGCGGTCGACGCCGCCTTGCGGCATTTGCCACTGATAAGGGCCCTCGGCGCCTTGGCGGCGGCCGAGAAATACCAGCCCGTTGCTGTGGAAAAGCGCGAGGCCGACATTTTGACGGTAACGTTTGGGATCCTTGGGCTGATTCATCGGCGTGCGGCGCGTGCGTTGAGCACGGCCGATGCAGGCGCCAATTGATATCCGCGTTCGTTCACGTCCCGCGCCCAGCGGCCGACTTGTTCCATGGTCACAGGATAAGCGAAACCCGCGCCAATGGCGCTCTGATTCTGCAGCGCCAGCGCTTCCAGATTCAACAACTGGTCGTCAATGGCGTCGGCTTCGCGGCGGGTGTCGATGATGCGGTCGGCGGCGGTTGTCGCGAGGCCCGCGCGCTGCGCTTCGGTGCTGAGCGCGGTGCGTTGCCCGATCCCTGACGTTACGAACACAAGGCCGCGGCGGCGCAGCGCCTGCACCACTGGCTGCGCCGCCGTTGCCGATGTGGCGAAACGCGCGCCCTGATAATTGGTGACGCCGAAATAGCCGGCGCCGCGCGAGAGCAATTGTTCGAGCCTTGCGATGTTCTGCTGGCCTGATGCGGAAGTGAGCAGGGTTTGCGGGCCGGTGTCGTCGGCGTCCGGGTCGAACGGCTCCATGGGCAATTCGAGCAGAACCTCGTGGCCGCGCGCGCGCGCGCGGTTGATCCAGGTCTGCAGATCGTTGGCGTAGGGCACAAACGAGAGCGTCACCTCCGCCGGCAATTCGTCGATCGCCTGCGTGGTGGCGCGCGCGTTGAAGCCGAGCCCGCCGATCACTACGGCAACGAGCGCCTTGTTGGCTTGCGCCGTGAACGGGCGCGCATAGGCCTGGGCGGGCGTGCGGCCGTTGGCGGCGACGATGGGCAGGGGCCCGTTTGGC
>DPWD01000278.1:3090-3628 GCA_003526465.1 Hyphomonadaceae bacterium | reverse complement strand
ACCAGGAAAAAACCGCCTGCGACCGAGGTCATGCGCGCCAAAGCGTCCGCAGCGCCCCGCCCGCTCATCAGCGAGCCCGAACCGCCGCCGCCCATGCCGAGCGCCCCGCCCTCGGAGCGCTGCAACAAAACCAGGCCGATCAGGCTTACGCAGACCAGCAAATGAATGCTGAGAACCACCATTTCCATGGAATTTCCGTCTCCAGCCGCCCAACTTACGTCCCGGCATCAACATGGACCGGCATGCGGGCGGGCTCAATAGCCAAGCGTCATTTTCCTGGCCAGCGTCATGGTTAACGCGCGGCCGGGTGCGCGAGCACAATGGCGGCAAAGTCGGCGGCTTTAAGGCTTGCGCGGCCCACAAGAGCGCCGTCGACGCCTTCCGCGGTGAATATCTCGCCTGCGTTCTTGGGGCCCACCGAGCCGCCATAGAGTATGCGAGCGGCGAGCCCGGCCTCGCCGAAAGACGCGCCCAGGGTGTCGCGGATCAGCCGGTGTGCGGCGGCGATTTCCTCGACGCTCGGCGTGCGGTCCCCGCC
>DPWD01000278.1:0-2988 GCA_003526465.1 Hyphomonadaceae bacterium | reverse complement strand
GCGCCGCTTCGGCTTTCTTGCGCACCAAAGCGTCGGATTCTCCATGCAACGAGCGGCGCTCGGAATGACCCACGATCACGTAGGCCGCCCCCGCATCGGCCAACATGGCCGCACTAATTTCGCCGGTTCGGGCGCTGTCCTCGGCTATTGCGCTGCAATCTTGCGCCCCGATCAGAAGCTGCGTGCCGCGCACGGCGTCCGCGGCGGCGCTTACATAGGCGGCGGGCGGGCAAATCAGCATGTCCAAACCCGCACTGGCCTGCCGGGTCATTTCCCAGAGGGCGGCGAGTTCCCCAAGCCCCGCCAGGCGACCGAACATTTTCCAGTTTCCCGCGATGAGCGGCCTTCGCGCGACCATGTGCGTCCTCCCCAGGGTGCGTTTTCCAAGCCGGCGCCTTTGGGCGATTGCCCAGGAAGTGGGTGCTCTCTATGGTCCGGCCGCTTTACGCTTACCGGATACATCCATGCTCTTACAAATGCGGCAATTCACCCGCTCGTGGGTCGCCTATCTCTTGATAGGAATCCTCGCCGCGCTGTTTGTGCTGTTCCTCGGCAACGGCAGCAGCCTGCTCGACACCCTCAACATCGCCAACTCCAATGTGCTGGCAAGCGGACGCGGGGTCAGTGTGCAACCGCAGGAACTGACGCGCGAGCTCGATCTTGCCTTGCGCCAGCAGCGCAACAACGGCGAGCGGGTCGACCGTCAGCAGGCCATCGACAACGGCCAGCACCTGCGGGTGCTCGACGCTTTGATCGGCAGGCGCGCCGTCTATGCCTATGTCGAGCGGCTGGGGATTGGCGTCAGCGATGCCCAAATCGCCGAGCGCATCCGCGAAATTCCGATGGCGCGCAATCCAGTCACGGACGCTTTCGACGCCAACGCCTATGCGCGTTTCCTCAGCGAGGCCGGCTACACGCAGGCCGCTTTTGAAGACGAAATCCGCGGCGAACTCAGCGCCAACATGGCCTTGGAGGCTTTCGTCGCGGGGGCGCGCGCGCCGTCGAGCTTCGGCGCCCTGGCGCTCATCTACAATTCCGAAAGCCGCGTGGTTAGCATCGCCGAGGCGGAGAGCGGGGTTTTGGGCGCGATCCCCTCGCCTACCGAAGCGCAATTGCAGGAATTCTACCAGGAGAGCCAGGCAAGACTGCGCATCCCGGAATTTCGTGCACTCACCTTGGTGTTCGCCCGCACCAGCGATTTCACGGCGCGCGTCGCCGTGCCGGAAGAGCGCCTGAACCAGGAAGTGGAGGCGCGGCGCGCCACAGCCGCCCGTCCCGAACGGCGAACCTACGTGCGCATCGCTACGCAAACCGAAGCACAGGCGCGCGACGCTGCTGCACGGCTAGCGCGCGGAGAGGCTTTCGACGCCATTGCAACCGCGCTGGGCACTGGCGTCCAGGCGTCGCGCAGCGAGGACCAAGCACGCGTCGACGTGATCGATTCTCGCGTCGCCGAGGCCGTGTTCACATCGCCAGCGCGCGGCGCGCCCCAGATTGTGCGCGGGCAATTGTCGCCATGGATCGTGGTGCGCGTTGAAAACATCACACCCGCATCGGCGCCCAACATGACAGAGTTGCGCGAGGCGGTGCGGCTGGCGATCGCAAACGACGAAGCAGGCGAACTCTTAAACAATGCGGTCACCGCGTTCGAGGACGCCCGCAGCGGCGGCGCCTCCGCGGCTGAAGCCGCACGCGCAAGCGGGCTGACGGCGCTCGCCATCCCCGCCGTTACCGCGCGCGGGCAAGGTCAGGACGGCCGCCCGGTGGAGGCGCTCGCGGGCAAGGAAGACTTGCTGCGAGCCGCGTTCGCCACGCCGGAGGGCGAAAGCAGCGATTTCATCCCCGTGGAGAGCGACGATGTCATCGTCGCGGTCGACCGCATCATCCCCGAAAGCGTGCGCCCCTTTGCTGACGTGCGCGAAGAGCTTGGCGAGGTTTGGCGCGCGCGCGAACGCGCCCGCCGGCTTAGGGAATTCGGCGAACGAGTCGTGGCGAGCGTTCAGGGCGGTCAGACGCTGGCGCAAGCAGCGCGCACGCACCGCATGCGCATCGCGGTGTCCTCGGCGGAACTGAATCGCCAGCAAGCGCAGCAAAATCTGCCGCAGGGGCTAGGGGGGCTGATATTCACGGCGCGCGAGGGCGCGGCCGTGAGCGAAGTCAGCCCTAACGGACAGGCCGTGCTCGTGGCGGTGGTGGAAGCGATCAACCGTCCCAACCCTGCGGAATCTGTGCAGGAGGTGGAGGCCGCCCGCGTCTCCATGCAACAATCCATGGTTCGCAGTTTCTCCGAGGCGGTGCAGTCGCAGATCGTCGACGAGGCCAAGGTCCGCCGCTTCAACAGCCGCATCGAGCAACTCTACCGTCCAAGCAGCGGGGACGGCGAAGAGCAGCAATGAGCGAGGCTGTATTTTGGCCCGCGCTTGCCGAGTTTGAGACTGCCTGTGCCGGCGGTGGCGCACTGGTCTGGACGCGCCGCATCGGCGATCTTGAAACGCCCGTGTCGGCGCTGCTCAAACTTGGCGCGCAGAAACCGGGAACGTTCCTGCTGGAAAGCGTGGAAGGCGGAGCGTTTCGCGGCCGCTATTCTGTCATCGGGCTAAAGCCGGACCTGGTGTGGAGGGTGAACAACGGACGCGCTGAAATCAGCCGCGGTGGGTTCGCGGATGCATCGTTCCGTCCCCAGCGGGACGGCCCGCTCAATAGCCTGCGCAAGGTGCTGGAGCGCTCGTCGCTAGCGATACCCGAGGGCATGGCGCCAATGGCCGCGGGCCTGTTTGGATATCTCGGCTACGATTTTGTCCGTTTCATAGAGAAGCTGCCCGGGGGCGCGCCCGATCCGCTCGCAACGCCGGAAGCATTGCTCGTGCGCCCCACGTGCGTGGCCATTTTCGATAGCGTCACCGGGGAGATCGTGCTGGCGACGCCAGCGCGCAAGCGCGCCGGTCAGAGCGCAGCGCAGGCCCACTCCGCCGCCTGCGCCCGCTTGCA
>DPWD01000257.1 GCA_003526465.1 Hyphomonadaceae bacterium | reverse complement strand
CGAGGCCGATGGGCGCGTCGCGCTTGCCTCGGGGACGGAGCGGAAGGCCGACGGCGTGCTGATTGCTGCCGGCGCCTGGTCTGGCGCCTTGATGGCCCAGCTTGGGCAGCGCGCGCCGTTGATTGGCGAGCGTGGCTATTCGTTGCAGAGCGCCGAAACAGACTGGCCGCGGGACTTGCCGACCACAATATTCGAGGAATTCTTCCTGGTGTTCACCCGCTTCAGTTCCGGCTTGCGCGCCACCAGCTGCATCGAGTTCGGCGCGCCCGATGCGCCCGCGGACGCGCGCAAATGGCGACTCATGCAAAGGCGCATCGGCGAGCTCGGCGTGAAGTTCTCAGGTCAACCAGACCGCTGGGTGGGACCGCGGCCGACTTTGCCCGACTACGTTCCCGCGATCGGTAGATTGAAGCGCGCGCCCAAGGTGCTCTATGCGTTCGGCCACGCGCATCTGGGGCTGACAATGTGCGCGATTAATGCGGAGCTTGTGGCGGCGCTTGCGAGCGGGCGCGAAGCGGCGATCGAGATGGCGCCGTATGCGATCGAACGGTTTGGGTGACGGTTCCGGTGACACACACGCACGCGCACACACAGGAACATTGAGCGCCGCCAGCGCAATGCGTGTGTGTCACCTCGTGCGCCAGGGAGCTTCTAGGCGCTCGCGACTTCCACTGTGCCGTGGCAATATTTGAACTTCTTGCCAGAGCCGCACGGGCACGGCGCGTTGCGCGAAACCTTGCCCCAGGTGCGTTGGTCGTGGCGGTCGAAGCCCTCCGGCGCGAGCGCTGGCGCTTCGCGCAAAGCCATCTCGTTTTCGCCAGTGTCTGGATTCTGGTGAATCTCGACCGTGCGCGGCGGCGCGAGCGGCCGGTTCAATTGCTCCTCGGCCTGGCCCACTTGCAAGTGCAGGAGCATGCGCGTCACCGTCGTGCGCAGATCGAGCAACATGCGCTCGAACAAAGTGAAGGCTTCGGTCTTGAACTCGTTCAGCGGATCGCGCTGGGCGTAGCCGCGCAAATGGATCACGCTGCGCAAATGGTCGAGCAGGCTCAAATGCTCGCGCCAGCGCATGTCCACCACCGAAAGCAACACTTGCTTTTCCACTGCGCGCAAGCGTTCGGGCCCCAAGAGCGCCGCCTTCTGCGCATAGGCCTGATCGACCTCGCGCGTCAGCCGCTCGATGATTTCCTGCTGGGCAATGCCCTCCTCGGCGGCCCAGCGGTCGACCGGGGAGTTGAAGCCGAAAATCTCCTGCCCCTCGATCATCAGCTCGGGCGTGTTCCATTGTTCGGGATAAGCCTTCTCCGGCATATGCCGCCAGACCAGCTTTTCCACCACGTCGTGGCGCATATCCTTCACGATCGGGGCCACATCGGCGATGCGCATGAATTCGATGCGCTGCTCGAAGATCGCCTTGCGCTGATCGTTGATGACGTCATCGTATTTCAGCAGATTCTTGCGGATTTCGAAGTTGCGCTGCTCGACGCGCCTTTGGCTGGTCTCGAGCGCCTTGTTCATCCAGGGATGGATGATCGCCTCGCCTTCCTGGATGCCGAGGCCGCGCATGATGGCGTCGAGGCGGTCGGCGGCGAAAATGCGCAGCAGGTCGTCCTCGAGGCAGATGTAGAATTTCGATTTACCGGGATCGCCCTGGCGGCCGGTGCGCCCGCGCAACTGGTTATCGATGCGCCGGCTTTCGTGGCGCTCGGTGCCCAGCACGTAGAGCCCGCCCGCATCGAGCGCGGCGCGCTTTTTCTGCTCCACGTCGGCGCCGAGCTGGCGGCGCAGCAGCGCGATCTGCTCGGGCTTCTCGTCGCCCTTGAGCGCGCCCTTCAAGCGCATATCGAGATTGCCGCCAAGCTGAATGTCGGTGCCGCGGCCGGCCATGTTGGTGGCGATGGTGACAGCGCCGGGCACGCCCGCTTGCGCCACGATCTGGGCTTCCTGCTCGTGATAGCGTGCGTTCAGCACCTGGTGGGGAATGCCGCGCTGCTTCAACAGCTGCGAGAGATATTCCGACTTCTCGATCGACACAGTGCCGACCAGCACGGGCTGCTTGCGGCGATAAGTGTCCTCAACATCGGCAAGGATGGCGTTGTACTTCTCTTTCGCGGTCCGATAGACCTCGTCGTCGTCGTCCTGGCGCATGACCGGTCGGTTGGTGGGAATATCGACCACGTCCAGCTTGTAGATGTCGCCGAACTCGGTGGCTTCGGTCGCCGCCGTGCCGGTCATGCCGGCGAGCTTGTCGTAAAGCCGGAAATAATTCTGGAACGTGATCGAGGCCAGCGTCTGGTTTTCCGGCTGGACCTTGACGCCTTCCTTGGCCTCGATGGCCTGGTGCAGACCTTCCGACAGCCGCCGGCCATGCATCATACGGCCGGTGAACTCGTCAATCAGGACAACTTCGTTGTCCTTGACGATGTAGTCCTTGTCGCGATGGAACAGCTTGTGCGCGCGCAGCGCCTGGTTGGCGTGGTGGACGACGGAGATGTTCGCCGGCTCGTACATGGAGCCCTGCAGCAGCCCGCGCTCGACCAAGATTTCCTCGATCGCCTCGGAACCGGCCTCGGTGTAAGTCACCGAACGCTGCTTCTCGTCGTGCTCATAATGATCGGCGCCAAGCAGCGGGATCAGCGAATCGATCTGCTTGTAGAAATCGCTGCGGTCCTCGGTGGGGCCGGAAATGATCAGCGGCGTGCGCGCCTCGTCGATCAGGATCGAGTCGACTTCGTCGACGATGGCGAAGCGGTGTCCGCGCTGGACCATCTCGCCCAGCGAATACTTCATGTTGTCGCGCAGATAATCGAAGCCGAATTCGTTGTTGGTGCCGTAGGTGACGTCCGCGGCGTAAGCCTGGCGGCGTTCGTTATCGTAGAGCCCATGCACGATGACGCCGACCGACAGGCCGAGGAACCGGTAGATCTGGCCCATCCATTCGGCGTCGCGCTTGGCCAGGTAATCGTTGACGGTGATGACGTGGACGCCGCGACTTTCGAGCGCGTTCAAATACACCGGCAGCGTCGCCACCAGCGTCTTGCCCTCGCCGGTGCGCATTTCCGAGATCCGGCCCTGGTGCAGGATCATGCCGCCCAGCAGCTGCACGTCATAGTGGCGCTGCCCGAGCGAGCGCTTGGACGCCTCGCGCACGGTCGCGAACGCTTCGGGGAGTATTTCGTCTATCTTGCCCCCGCGCGCCAAGCGGTGGCGGTACTCGCTGGTCTTGTTGCGCAGCGCGTCGTCGGAAAGCGCTTCGAAGGTCGGCTCGAGCGCATTGATCCGCTGAACCATGGGCCGCAACTGGCGCACCTTGCGTTCATTGAGGGAGCCGAAAATCTGCTTGGCGAGATTGAGCATGTGGCCGATCTGAAGGTCCGAGCGCCCGACGTTTCAGGCGGTTGGTGGCGAGACGCGAGCGAGCCGCCAATGAGCATTGATATCTTGGGCTTTTGTGTGGTGTCCTCAGGCCAAGCCCGAGTGCGAAACACTCTCGACTTGTGCGTTCGCGAGACTTAAGAGCGCCCCCGTACCGTGTCAATGCGACCCAGCGGCGGGCGCGGTATGGGGCGTTAAATAAGGGCGCAACCGGAGCGCCGCGGGGGCGCGAATTCCTAAGCCAGTCGGGAGCAGAACGCATGGCCCTTTCGCAGCGCGCGCCACTAGCCGCCTTGGCGCTGCTCGTTGTTTGCGCCTTGGCTGGGTGCGGGCTTGGCCGCGACGGCGGGCCCGAATCGGGCGCCCCCAGCACGCGCAACCCGATCGTCGCCGCGACCGTGAATGGCCGGCCCATCTATGTCGAGGATGTCCGCACCCATGCGGTGGCGCGCGGCTGGCTCCAGGAAACCGAAGACCTCGACGCAAACTCGGACGCTTTCTACCTTGCGCTCGAGGAGCTGATCGAGGTGCGCCTGTTCGCGATGGAAGCGGAAGCGCGCGGGCTCGACCGCGAGGGTGACGTGCGGCGGCAATTGGAAAATGCCCGCGAGCGCGTGCTCGCCAACGCCATCTACGAAGAGCTCGACCAGCGCGCCGTCGATCCCGAAGCGGTGGAGCGGCTCTATCGCGAGAACGCCACCCGCCTCGGCCAAGGCGAAGAAGTGCATCTGCGCCACATACAATTAGCCACCCGCGAAGCTGCCGACGCCGCCAGACGCAGGCTCGACCAGGGCGAGAAATTCGAAGTGCTGGCGTTCGAGCTTTCCACAGAGCGCGACACCGCCGCGGATGGCGGCGATCTCGGGTTCGCCGCCATCGCCGATCTGGCCGCCTCGGTGCGCGAAGCCGTGGAACGCGGCAGCGTGGGCCAGATCATTGGCCCGATACAATTGCCGACGGGCTGGCAACTCTTCCGCATCGAAGATCGCCGCGCTGTCGGCGTGCCCAGCCTTGAGACGCTGCGCCCGCGCATCGTCGAATGGTTGCGCTATCAAGAAATATCGCAATTGCACGAGCGCTTGCTGCGCAACGTCAACATCGTGCGCCTGCGCGAGCAGGACGAATCGGCCGCGCCCGAGGGTGAAGTAACCGCCCCAGCCGACGCCCCGCCTGAGCGGCCCGCGCCGCG
>DPWD01000169.1:2668-20491 GCA_003526465.1 Hyphomonadaceae bacterium | reverse complement strand
GCCATGGTGAAGGTCTTGCCCGATCCGGTGACGCCGAGGAGCACCTGATCCTGTTCGCGGCCTTCGAGGCCGGCCATCAGGTCGGCGATGGCGGTGGGCTGGTCGCCGGAGGGGTCGTAGTCCGAAACGAGTTTGAACGCGCGTCCGCCCTCAAGCTTCTCCCACGCCCGCTCAGGCCGGTGCGGTGTCCAGATTGCGGCGGTGGCGTCGAAGACGGCGGACGCTTCGGCGACGCCAGGGGGTTGGGAACGAGGCATGAACGGCAAAATAGGGCGCGCCGCAGGGATGCGCCAGCGGCGCGGCGGCGCCATGTACCGGCGGAAGCTCAAGGTAGTGGAGACGGGATCATGGAAAAGCGCGAACTGGGCCGGGGCGGCCCGAAACTGAACCCGATCGGCCTGGGCTGCATGGGACTAGCGGCGTTCTACGGGCCGCCGACCGCGCAGGCGGATGTGAACGCGCTGATCCATCAGGCCATCGATCTGGGCGTCGATCATTTCGACACCGCCGAACTCTACATGAGCAACGAGGAGCAGCTCGGCGAGGCCTTCGCCGGCAAGCGCGACAAGGTGTTCATCGCAACCAAGTTCGGCCCGGTCATCGATTGGTCCACCGGGCGGCGCCTTGGCGTCGACGGCTCCGAAACCAACATGCGCCGCGCCATCGAACAATCGCTGACGCGGCTCAGGACCGACCACGTCGATCTCTATTACCTGCATCGCCCCGACAAGAGCCGCCCGATCGAGGAAACAATTGGCGCGATGGCGAAGTTAGTGGCGGAAGGAAAAGTGCGCGCGATAGGCTTGTCCGAAGCCAGTTCAGAGAATGTCCGCCGCGGCGCCAAGGTGCATCCCATTGCGGCGATTCAGACCGAGTACTCGATCTTCACGCGGGATGTGGAGCAGAACGTGCTGCCCGCGATCGCCGAAGTCGGCGCTTCGCTGGTGGCGTACTCGCCTTTAGGCCGCGGGATGCTGACGGGTGCGTTCTCGGTCGATGCCGCCAATGAACGCGATTTTCGGCGGACGTCGCCGCGCTTTGCGAGCGATGCATTCCAGGCCAACCGCGCGCTTGTGCGCGAAATCGAAGCGATCGCCGCGGAAAAGAACGCCAAGGCGGCGCAGATTGCGCTGGCATGGGTGCTGAAGCGTGCGCCTAACGCGCATGTCATCCCGGGAACCACGAAGTTGGCCAATCTGAAGAGCAATCTTGGCGCGGCGGATATGACCCTCAGCGAAGCGGACCTGACCCGTCTGGGGGCGCTGGCCGAGCGGGTCGCCGGTCAACGCTACGACGAGGCGGGGATGCGCGCGCTGGATACCGACTGAACGGCTGGGGGCGAACCGCCCACGCTCGGCGCGCGCCTAACGCGCCTGGCGTCGCGGACCCTCCAAGCCAAGGCGAACCAACCGTTTCAAACGCGCTGAGCCCGGACTGGGCGTTGCACGAATGGGGCTGTGCGCGCTAACTAGGCGATGGAACACCAACTTGACCGATACAGTATCTCATTTGGCGCCAGGCCGATCCTGCGATGGCTGCACGTTATGCTGCCTGCTTATGCGCGTTCCAGCGATTGCGAAACCGCGGCTTACGTGGTGCCAGCATTGCGACGTCGGGCGGGGATGCAAAGCCTACGACACCCGCCCGAAAGAATGTGAGGCGTTTTATTGCGACTATCGGCGGAGTGCAGCGCTTGGGGAGGAATGGCGACCCACGATATGTGGTATGGTCATGACCTACGAGCCCAGCAGCCGGCGCGTGGACATCCAGGTCGATCCGATGCGCGCGGATGCCTGGCGCGCGCCGCCTTACTACCAGCAAATCAAACGTATTGCCGAAAACGCGCTGCGTGGCGACGGCTACCTTATTGTTTGGCAGGGCGAAGACGCGATCGCTGTATTGCCGGATCGCGAGGTCAAGCTCGGGCGCGTAACTAGCGAGGTGGTGGTTGTCAAACGGTCGCAAGCAGAAAATGGCGTTCGGTACGACGTGGCGCTAATGGAGCCTGATGATCCTCGCCGAACCGAGATGCTCGGTGCAACAAGCGGAGATGTCGAGCCCGCGAGACCGCCAGGGTAGTTTTGGGCCGCAGCCTTCGGCTGCGGGGTGTACGGGCTGGGCTTGGCGGCGGCCATGAGCAAATTGCCGTCCCATTGCAGCGGCCTTACACAGGGGATTGGCGCTCCCAGCGCCCGTTGTACATGAACGCAATTTCAAGCGACTTTCTGAAACCTGCTCTCTTAGCCGCCGCACACAAGATCGTGGCGCGCAATGGGCGCATCCACATGCCTGGTTTTCTCACAGACCAAGGCGCTCGCATCTTGTTTGAGGAGATGCAGTGCGTAGATTGGCGGGTAGCGCTCAAGACCGAAACACAATCCTATGACATTTCCGCTACTGAAGTGGCGGCATTGGATCCCGCCCAGGCGGGCGCTCTCCTGGAGGCGGTGCATGCCCGCGCGGCGCACAATTTTCAGTACTTGTTTGATTCATTCCGCGTAAGCGATCTGGTTGAGTCCGGCCAATTGACCAGCGGACCTCTTGCGAGTCTGTTCACCGAACTCAACAGTGAGCCTGCCTTGGCGGCTCTCCGACAGCTCACCGGTGACACGCGGATTGCGTACCTGGACGCCCAGGCCACCCGTTACCGGCGCGGGCACTTCCTGGCTGTTCACGATGATAACATCGAAGGCAAACATCGACTGTATGCTTACGTTATTAACCTCACCCCGCATTGGCGCGCGGATTGGGGCGGCCTCCTGCAGTTTCTCGACGGAGATGGGCATGTCGCCGAAGCGTACACCCCTCGTTGGAACGCGATAAACATACTTAGAGTGCCGCAGTTGCACGCCGTTAGCGTGGTGGCGCCGTTTGCCCCCGCGGATCGTCTGTCGATCACAGGCTGGATGAGGTCGCGGGGCCCCTGATATGAGTAGGCGCCCCTGCGGGGGGCTCGGCCCAAGGCGATGCTGTGACGCGGCGCGCGGGCATTTTACAACAAACAAGCAAATCTATAGGATTTGGGCCACGGCCCGTGCTCACCTGAACGCAGGCCGCCGAGCCCATTGCAATGAAGTTGGCGACGAGATTTCTGCAGATTCCGCTTCAGTTCGACGCCGAGCTGTTGGCGCGGGAAGTTAACAGCATCGAGGCTTCCGCATGGATGTCGCACCCCCAAGGTTTCGCTGGAAACGACTACTTGCCGCTGGTCGCGGCGGGTGGAGAGCCCCGCAGCGAAGCCTTCATGGGCCCCATGCGGCCAACCCCCTACCTTCTCGGCTGCCCCTACCTCATAGACGTGTTGGCTAGTCTCGGTGTGGTCGTGGGGCGGTCGCGGTTGATGCGGCTATCTGGCAACGCCGAGGTAAAGCCGCACATCGACGTTCACTATTATTGGCGCGACCGCATGCGCGTGCATGTTCCCATCGTGACCCAGC
Organism: Hyphomonadaceae bacterium; assembly: GCA_003526465.1. GTDB lineage: Bacteria > Pseudomonadota > Alphaproteobacteria > Caulobacterales > Aquidulcibacteraceae > Vitreimonas. The sequence continues at coordinate 17,054 of DPWD01000169.1, read as the reverse complement.
CGAGCGTGCGCTTCATCTGCGGCGACCAAGAAATCAATATGGGGCCTGGGGAGTGCTGGATCTTCGACACTTGGGCCTGGCATCGCGTGCTGAACGATGCGGTTGAGTCGCGCATACATTTGGTGGTGGATACCGTGGGCGGCGACAAGTTTTCGGCGCTGATGGCGCGTGGCCGCAACTTGGATAGTCCGGCGGGATGGGCGGCGACGCCGGTTGCGCCGTTTCAGGCAAGTGTCCACGATATTGATTTTGAACGTGTAAGCTCTCCGATGGTGATGACGCCCTGGGAGGTGAATGCGCACATCGAGTTTCTGTTGTCGGAGACCGACGAATCTCAGGGATCGACGTACACCTTGGTTTCGCGCGCGCTCGAGGACTTCAAACGGTCGTGGCGCATGAACTGGTCGGCCTTCGGTGCCGATGTGGACGGGTTGCCGCGCTATCTGCAAGCGTTGGACATTCTGGCGCGGCGCCTAAACGAATCCCAGGCGGCATCGCTCAAATTGAAGAATGGCTACGGGTTTATCCCGACCCTCAATGCGATGGTCCTGAGCACAGCGCTGTCCCGCAAGTAGCCCCGGCATGTAGCCCCCTTGCGCCCCTGGGTTGATTTTCTCGCGCCGCGCAAGTTTTCAAAATAGTCTTTGGTGCTCGATGTGGGAAATCCGGTCGCCGGAGCGGGGGTCTCCCCAGCCTGGGGAAAACGCCACAATTGATCACGATGTCGTTACGCGAGGCGACAAATCCCGATTTGTTCCGTGCGGATTCGACACAGCGGCCTGCAGAAATGCGACGAACGCCGCATCCGGCGCTTGCCTTGGTTAAAATGTGTCGTAAGCGTAGCCGCAGCATGGCGGGAGTCGATGCCGGGCCTCGGCTCGTGTCGTCCTTGGCGGGTGACACCCTTCCGCAAAGCGGTTCGGCGAAATAACTCGCCGAGCAACAATGAAGAAGGTCGTCGAGCGGTTTCGGCGATTGGCCCGGCGCTCTTAGGGGGTTCGAATGTTCAGTAAGAAAACTCAAAACGGACAACGCAAGTCGCTTCTGGCTGGGGCATCCGTGCTTGCGGCGGCCGCGGCGGCCATGACCGGCACGCCCGCGATGGCGCAGGACGCCGATGCGGAAGAAGATGTGATCGTGGTTACCGGCTCGCGGATCGCGCGGCAGGATTATGTATCCACAAGCCCGATCACCACGCTCAATCAAGAGCAGCTCGTCGGCAATGCTGACATCACGATAGACACGTTCCTGAACACACTCCCCGCGGTCAACCCAGCGGGAACGACGACCTCGAACAACCCCGGCAATGGCGGCCAATCTAACGTCGACTTGCGCGGCCTCGGCGCTAACCGCAACCTCGTACTGATTGACGGCAGTCGCGCGATGATGTCGGCCTCCAATCAAACCGTCGACGTCAACACCATTCCGCAAGTGATGATCGGCAATGTCGAAGTCATCACCGGCGGCGCGGGCGCGGTTTACGGCGCGGACGCGGTCGCGGGCGTGGTGAACTTCCGCCTGCGCGACGATTTCGACGGCATGGAATTCCGCGGCACCTACTCGAACAGCACGGAATTCTGGGATGCCCAGGAATACAATCTGAGCGGCTTGGTCGGCGCCAATTTCGATGGCGGACGCGGCAATTTCTCGATGGGTCTTGAGCGCTCGGTGCGCGAAATCATGATCAAGAGCCAGCGCGACTTCTCCGCGAACGCGACGGCGACGACATCGTTCCTGCCAGAAGGCAACTTCTTCTTCGCTGGCTCCAATGCGCCGACCGAGGCGGCGTACGATGCGATTTTCGCGACGTATGGCAGCCCGGCGGGCGCCCAAACGCTTGCCTCGGGCGTTACCGGATTCAACCTCAACGGCACGCTGTTTTATCGGGGTGTTTTCAACAGCCCGCTCAATGTCGTGAATTTCCTGTACCCAATCGACTTGGCGGTCAACTCCACGTTGTTCCCCGATGTCTACTCGTACAACTTCGACTCCGTGAATATTCTCACGCTGCCGCTCGAACGCACTTCGTTCATGTCGCGGTTCGAGTATGAATTCGAAAATGAAATTCAGGTGTACGGCCGTGCCGGATGGTCGGAGTACAGTTCGACGCAAGCGCTAGCGCCCACGCCATTCCCGACCGTGCAAGGGCGGGCGCCGGGGACCACCACTCTGGCCAGCCAGTTTACGTCGGCGTTGATCACGCCCGGGAAAACTATCGCCAACTTGATGATCATCCCGGTGACCAATCCGTTCATCCCGGCGGATATGCTGACACTGCTTGCTTCGCGCTCTGGTGACAACCCGAGCTTGGTCGGCACTGGCGCCACTGAGCCGTTCACGCTTCGCCAGCGCACCCTCAGCGCCGGCCTGCGCGAGCAGCAATTTGAAAACACCGTGGTCCAATACATGTTTGGGTTTCGCGGACCAGTGGGCGAGTCGGGTTGGGATTTCGATGTGTCGCTGTCTCACGGCATCACCGAAATCGACTCCAACCAGACCGGCAATATTGACACCCAAAAGGTGCAACAGCTCCTGGAAGCTGCGGATGGCGGCGTAAGTGTTTGCGGTCCGACCGGGTTCAACGTGTTCGGGCGCCACCCATTGTCGCCGGCGTGCGTCGCGTTCCTTTCGGTTTCCGCCACGCAAACGACAGATTTCACCTCCGACATCTTCAACGCGTTCGTGTCGGGAGATTTGTTCCAGATGCCGGCGGGCCCAGTGCAAGCGGTGTTTGGCGCGGAGTATCGCGGCTTCGAATTTAACTTCAACCCGGGTTCCGCGGGCGGGCCGATTTCGGGCTTCAATTCGACCCCGGCCAACGGCGGCGAAAACAGCTTCGAAGATGTATTCTTTGAGTTTGCGTTCCCGGTCGCCGAGGGCTTGGATTTCACGCTCGGCGGCCGCCGCTCCAGCAGCGAGTTCACCGATACGGTGGCGGGAGCCACGGGAGGCAACTCAACGGATTGGACCTACAAGGCCGATGTCGTGTGGGCGCCGGTCGATAGTTGGCTGTTCCGCGCCGCATTCCAGCACGCCGTGCGTGCGCCGAACTTCGGCGAATTGTTCGCCGGCGGCGGTTCGGCGCCGCAAATCTTCGATCCCTGCTCCGCTGGCACCGCCAAATTAACTGGCGTGGACGCAGTGGCGATGGCAGCGCTGTGCACTGCGACCGGGCTGGGGGGGGTTGGCACGTTCGTGCAAACGCCCGGAACTCAGGTCAGCATCTCTACTGCGGGCAACACCAACCTCGACCCTGAAGCCGCCGACACCTACACAATCGGTGCCGTGTTCACCTCGCCCTGGGATGGAGTCGATCTGCGTGCTTCGATCGACTATTACAACATCGCGATCAGCGATCCGATCCTAGCGCCCGGGGTGAACCAGGTCATCGCCAATTGCTACAATTATTACGGCACGAACCCGACCTACAGCATCACCGACCCGAGCTGCTCGGCGATCTATCGTGCTGGTGGCGACATCCTTGTCATCTACGGCACGGGGCCGAACGGCACCTATCCGGGCGTCAACGGCGGCAGCATCGAGACCTCTGGTATCGATATTCAGGTCGATTACGGCATGGATCTCGGCACAGCTGGCGACCTCCATTTCAACGTGCTGGTGAACCACCTGATGGAGTGGATACAGAAGGACTCGGACATCTCCGTGCAGTTCCCAAGCGGATTGCCTGAACTTGACTTCGCTGGCACCGTTGGGTTCTTCGGCGAAGGTCTGGGTCAGTCCTTCCCTGAATGGAAAGCGACGCTGAACACCACCTGGAGCATCGGCGACTTCTCATTCAACATGAGGAACCGCTACATCGGCGATATGATCAACCGCGCGAATGTGTTGTTCCCGGGAGAAGCGGCCCAGTTCACCGGCGCCGAGGCTATTTGGTACACCGACGTGTCCGGCGAGTGGCAGATGACGGACAACGCCGCACTGCGGATAGGCGTCAACAACGTCGCCGACCAGGAGCCGGCGCTCTATGCACCGAACGTGCAGTCTGGCACCGACCCATCTCTCTATGACGTGGTTGGGCGGCGCGTGTTTGCCCAGGTGCGACTGCGCTACTGACGCTGAACAATTCCCTGACTTATGGACGGCGGGCCTCAGGGCCCGCCGTTTTTTCTTGCCGGAGTCTTGGCCCTATAGGCAGAATTTTGCGTTCGACAGGCAGACTCTGATGGCCGCCAGCGTGCATTCTCTAATAGACACGGCGTATGCCGCGCGCTCGCGCGGAGATTGTTGGGCCGCGGCCGAGGCCCTGCGCCAAGCTCTGGACGGCAGCGAACGCGCCGGGGAGGGGTGGCGACGGGGCGTGCTCCTTGCGCGCGAAATTGGCGACGATTTCGCCGCGATGGAGATGGGAAGAAGGTACCTGCGAGATGTCGGGCCAACGCCGGAGACAGCGCATTTCGTCGCCGAGGCGATGACCGACGCTGGCGCCGCCGATGAGGCAGTGGCGTTGCTGGCGCCTCACGAAAGCAATTTGACGCCAAACGCGCGTTTCAAATTTACGCGCATGCTGATGTTCGCGGGGCGCATCGGCGAGGCGCAGGAGCGTGCGCGCGCGCTGCTCGCCGACAATCCCAACAGCCCAACCCTGTGGGAGCGCGTTGCGCAGACCAAACGCTTTGCAGCGGGGGACCCCGACATCGATGCTATGCGCGGCGTGTTCGATCGCTGGCCGCTGTCGCGTCCGGCTGGGCGAGTCGCGATAGCGGCCGCGCTTGCGAAAGCCTTCGTCGATATTGGCGACGACGCAGCCGCGGACCTCCATCTTTGTGCTCGCAGCGAGGCGTTTCGCGCGCTGTTTCCGTTTAATCCGGAAGGACACAGGGCGGCGCTGACGGATATCGTCAGGTGGTGTGAGTCAGGCGCCGTTGACGGCGCTGCGACGACCGAGGGCAGCGGGCGCGCGACCTTCATACTTGGCCCCAATCGGTCTGGCACAACGTTGGTCGAGCAAATCTTTGCGCGCCATCCAGAAGTGGGTGCTGGCGGCGAGAGGCGTTGGTTTTGGCTCGCGTCCAAAGCGCTCGGCGACTGCGGCGCCAGCGCCATTGCGAAATATTTGGACGGCGAGCGCACGCGCGCTCCCGCCTCCGACCCTTGGGCGCCGATCGGGCGCCGTTATCTCGGGCTGGCGGACGAGTTCGCTCGAGGCGCGCGCTTCACGGACAAGTTACTGTCGAATGTCTACCGCGTGCGGGCGATCCGCCAAGCGTTGCCCGATGCAAAAATTGTTTATGTGAAACGGAATCCGCTCGCTGTGGCTTGGTCGTGTTGGAGGTCTCAGTTCGACGGGGAATCTGCCTGGGGCGGCAGCCCAGAGGGCATAGCGCTCTACATCGCCACTTATCGGCGCGCGATGGAGGCCTGGATCAGCCGCTACCCCGGCGCTATCACCTGCGTGAATTACGAAGACCTGGTGCGTTTCCCGGATGCGGAGATTCCGCGTGTCTTGGGCGAGTGTGGGTTGAGGGACCATCCAGCAACACGGGCGCCGCACCTGTCCGAGCGTGCGGTCGCTACGTTGAGCTTTGCCCAGATCCGGGAACCGCTTCAGGAGCGTGGGGTTGTTGCTGGGTTCGAAGCGTACCCGCAGTCGGTGCGCTCCTTGCGCGAAGCTCTGGACGCGATTGGCCTCGAAGTGTAAAGAGGCTTGGTCGTGCCGGTGCGTTGTCGATAGGCGCAATCGGTCCCCCCGGAGGGAGTCGAGAGATGGATTTCATAGTTGCGCTAGCTCTGTTTCTGCAGACGTCTGGCCAAGTTGCCGAGCCCCAACCGCAGAGCCAGCCTGAAGCGGTATCAGATGCGTCGTCATCGGCGCAAACCGCAGCGCCAGCGGACCAACCTCCCATCGACAGGGTTTTGATCTGCAGGGACCGGCGGCGCGCCGGAACAAGAGTTGCCGTCACCGAATGCTATTCGCGTAGCCATGCAGATCGAACGGCCGACCGCGCCCACGAAACCATGGAACAGATGCTCGGGGGCGCCGGTCACAATAACTCGGCTGGCGATTGAGTTCAGCGATCTAGGCGCCGAAATGGCGCTTGGCGGACGCGCGATAGGAGGTACGGATGGATTTCTTTGTCGCAATAGCCCTATTTCTACAGACGTCAGGCCGCTGATGCTTGAGAATTCTGGACACAACAATTAGGAATAATCAGGTTTCAGATGGGGGACGTGTGAATACGCACGCGGCGTTGGCGGCGATCCGCACCGCTGCGGAAGCGGGCGAAACATTTGAGCTCCTTCGGCGCATCAACGATTTGCTGAACGCTGGTCAGTCGGTCGGCCCCTATTGGGCCGAGGTGACTATGATTGCGGCGCGCGCGCAACTGCAGGACGCGGCTGCGGAGTCCGCGTTTCGGCTCAACGCGGAGACGCCGCCGAGCCACATGACCGCAGTCATTCTCGCGAATGCCCTGGAGGCTGCGGGAAGAGCAGATGAAGCTGCGAAAGCGCTCCTGCCGTGGGCGTCGTCCGGCCATTTGCTCCCACAGGAGCGGTTCCTCCTCGCGCGGCTGTTGTCCTTCGCCAACCGTCTCGAAGAGGCTGACACGCACCTGCGTGCGCTCATGGTCGGAGGTCCAGACGACGCCTTCGCGTGGTCGTTACTCGCGCAAGGCAAGCGATTCTCAGCGGACGATCCAGATATCGCGGCGATGGAGGCGTTGCGGGCGAGAATAGGTCAGTCATTGCCAAACCAATACGCGGCAGTCTCTTATGGGTTGGGAAAGGCATACGTCGACACCAACAATGACGCGGCCGCGGCGCGGGCGTTGGACGAAGCTGCGGCTGCGAAGTCGTTGCTGGCTCGGTTCGATGGAGACTCGATCGAGCGCTCTGAGCGGGGCGCGTTAGAACTCTTGGAACAAGACGCCTCATACGGCGGCTCTGCGAACTCCCAGGAGAGTGATCGGGTTATCTTCGTGATGGGCTCGCCACGCTCTGGCACGACGTTAGCGGAACATATCCTGGCTAGCCATTCCGAGGTGGCTGGCGGAGGAGAGCACAATTTTTTTTGGATCGCCTCACGCGGCGCCAACGATATATCGCGCGCGACGGCGCTGCGGCTGCTGGAACGGGCGCGGGCGCGGGGAGAATCCAACCCTTGGGAGGAAATGGGGCGGCGCTATCTTGAGCTTGCCGCCGCGCGGTTCGCAGCTTCGCCGCGTGTGACGGACAAACAGCTGAACAATCATTGGCGCCTTGGATTGATCAGGAGGGCGCTGCCTCGCGCCCGCATTGTTTGGGTTCGGCGCGATCCCTTGGATATAGCTTGGTCGTGCTGGCGCACGAACTTCAATCTGGAATCAGGTTGGGCATGCGAGCCCTCCTTGCTCGCCCGTTACATAGCTTCCTACAGACGTTTGATGAGCGCTTGGGCGGAGCGAGACCAAGGCTCCATCATCACGGTACAATACGAAGATCTGGTCAAGGATCCCGACACCCAAATTGGGCGCCTCCTTTCGAGCTTGGGTCTGCGAGACGAAGAGCAAGTGCGCCAGCCCCACCTGCAAGAACGAGCGGTTTCTACCGCGAGTTTCGCTCAGGTTCGCGCGCCGATTTCTGCTGCACGCGTGGGCGCTGAAGCAAAATTCCCCTTGGCTACAAAGCGGCTGCGCGAGGCGCTGCGGGCGGTTGGGCTTTAGCGCGTTGAAAGCTCGAGGACGCCCGGCTTGATAATTTCGCACCGCCACCGATTTGTATTCGTCGCCATCCCTAAGACGGGTACGCACGCAATCCGCGGAGCGCTGCGCCGCCAGCTGGGCGCAGGGGATCTCGAGCAGGTTGGCTTGTTCGTAAAAAAGACGTTTCCGTTCGAGCCGCTGGCTAGACTCAAGCACGGACACATCAGCCTTATCCAAGTTCGTCCTTTCCTGGGGGAGCCCAATTTCTCGAGCTATTTCAAGTTTGCATTCGTCAGGAACCCGTTCGACCGGTTTATTTCCTATTGCGCCTTTATGACCCGAGCGGACAACGGGTTCGCAAGGGATCCACAGGCGGTCATGAGGCGGTTCCTCTTTGAGAGCCGACCGCTCGACCACCTTCTTTTCGTCCCCCAACACACGTTTATTACCGACGAGCGCGGCGCATTGTTGGCCGACGCCGTTGGCCGAGTTGAGAACATGCAAGTCGCCTACGACGGGTACTGCGAGAGGCTAGGCCTGCAGTCCGATCCGCTGGCGCGAGTAAATTCTTCCCAGCGGGGCGATTATCGACTCTACTACGACAATCCAATGCGAGATGCCGTGGAGGAGATCTATCGTGGGGATCTCGAGATGTTCGGGTATGATTTTGAAGGACAAGCAGGGTGATTTACGCGAACCCACGCAAGACCAAAACAGCGCGCCGCCTCGGCGTGGTGGACATCGTCACACTGCGCGAAGCGGTGTTGGCGCTGCCGGAAGAAGTTTGGCAGTCTGAGAACAGCGTCAAGCCTAACCGGTTCGACGCACTTGACCAGGCAACTCATATCGTATTTCGCTTTGTAACGAGCTTCAACGATTGGCGTGTTTCGGCGGATCACCGGCTGTGGCCGGAGTGGCGCGGACTGTTGGAGCCCGTCCTGAATCAAGCCGTGGCGCCGTACAATTATGCGCGCGGCGCGTTTCCCAGGATTATGTTGGCGCGGCTGGCGCCTGGGGGGGTAATTCACCCGCACCGAGACGCCAATCCCGCAGCCAAGTGGCCGCATAAAATCCATGTTCCATTGCAGACCAGCCAGGAAACCATTTTTTATGTCGACTGCGTCGGATACTCATTCCCCGAGGGCGAAGCCGTTGAGGTCAACAACATGGGCGTTCATTCCGTTGTCAACGCAGGGTCCACGGATAGAATTCACCTCATCTTTGAGTACTATGACCTGGATCAAGCGGAGCCCGAGTGGATAGGAGCGGCTTCGGCCTAGAGGCCCCTTTCGTCCCAGTTCGCTGGGTTCGCAAAACCGGTTTTTCTCGGCTGGTTGCCCCGCCCTTGACCTCCCCCCCTCGCGCCTCTAAAGCTCGCGCCTCATTCGGAACGGCTGCCCCTGCCTTTGGCTTTTGAGGGCCCCGCCGATTGGGTTTGAGGCAGAAGCGCGCCATTGGCAGCCCCCCGCGGGTCGCTCGGCGCGCTTATTGGGTTTGGTAGAAACGGAAGAGAAAAGGGCGAAATGCCGACGATTAACCAGCTGATCCGGAAGCCCCGGTCACCGAAACCGGTGCGCAACAAGGCGCCGGCGCTGAAGGCGTGTCCGCAGCGGCGCGGGGTCTGCACCCGGGTCTACACCACCACCCCGAAGAAGCCGAACTCGGCGCTCCGGAAGGTCGCCAAGGTGCGCCTGACCACCGGCATCGAGGCGGTCTGCTACATCCCCGGCGAGGGCCACAATTTGCAGGAGCACTCGGTGGTGCTCATTCGCGGCGGCCGGGTGAAGGATTTGCCGGGTGTTCGCTACCACATCCTGCGCGGCGTGCTGGACACCCAGGGCGTCAAGGACCGCAAGCAACGCCGTTCGCTCTACGGCGCGAAACGACCGAAATAAGGAAGAGAAAAGATGTCCCGCCGTCACCGCGCCGAGCCGCGTGAAGTTCTGCCCGATCCCGTCCACAGCGACCTCGTGCTCACCAAGTTCATGAATTACATCATGTACGAGGGCAAGAAGTCGGTCGCCGAGCAGATCGTCTACGGCGCGCTCGACACGGTCGAGAAAAAGATGAAGCGTCCCTCGATCGAGGTGTTCCACGATGCGCTGGGCAATGTCGCCCCGGCGATCGAAGTGCGCTCGCGCCGGGTTGGCGGCGCCACTTATCAGGTTCCAGTGGAAGTTCGCCCCGAGCGCCGTCAGGCGCTGGCCATTCGTTGGCTCGTGGGCGAAGCCCGCAAGCGCAACGAAAACACCATGCAGGAGCGTCTTGCCGGCGAGCTGATCGACGCATCGAACAACCGCGGTGCGGCTGTCAAGAAGCGCGAAGAGACGCACCGCATGGCCGAAGCCAACCGCGCATTTTCACACTATCGCTGGTAATCGCTGGAGCGCCGGCTTCAGCCGGCTGACGGACGCCGGGGTGAGCCGGGGGTCCGAACACGGAAGAATTTCCCATGCCCCGTCAGTACAAAATAGAAGACTACCGCAACTTCGGCATCATGGCCCACATCGATGCGGGCAAGACCACGACCACGGAGCGGATCCTCTTTTATTCCGGCAAGAGCCACAAGATCGGCGAAGTCCACGATGGCGCGGCCACCATGGATTGGATGGAGCAGGAGCAGGAGCGCGGCATCACGATTACGTCGGCGGCGACCACCACGTTCTGGCAGGAAAAGCGGCTCAACATTATCGACACGCCCGGCCACGTGGACTTCACCATCGAGGTGGAGCGCTCCTTGCGCGTGCTCGACGGCGCGGTGGTGGTGCTCGACGGCAACCAGGGCGTGGAGCCCCAAACCGAAACCGTTTGGCGCCAAGGCGACAAATACAAGGTTCCGCGCATCATCTTCGCCAACAAGATGGATAAGACCGGTGCCGACTTCTACATGTGCGTCGACGACATCAAGAAGCGTCTCGGCGCGCGCCCCGTGCCGCTGCAATTGCCGATCGGCATTGAATCGCAATTCAAGGGCCTCGTCGATCTCGTGGAAATGAACGCGATCATCTGGAAGGATGAAAGCCTCGGCGCGAAGTTCGACATCATCGAAATCCCTGACGATCTGAAAGAAAAAGCCATCGAATATCGCTCCGCTTTGGTCGAGGCCGCCGTCGAGATGGACGACGACGTGATGGCCGCTTACCTCGACGGCAATGAGCCCGATATTCCGACGCTGAAGCGGCTCATCCGCTTGGCGGTGCTCAATGCTGCCTGGTACCCGATGCTGCTCGGCTCGGCGTTCAAGAACAAGGGCGTGCAGCCCTTGCTGGACGCTGTTGTCGATTACTTGCCGAGCCCGATCGACCGCCCCCCCATCAAGGGCGTGGACATGGACGATCCGGAAAAGGAATTGGTGCGCCCTTCGGACGACGCCCAGCCGATGGCGCTGCTGGCGTTCAAGATCATGGACGACCCCTTCGTCGGCACCATCACTTTCTGCCGCATCTATTCCGGCGTGCTGAACGCGGGCGATGCGCTCCTGAACTCCACGCGCGACAAGAAGGAGCGCGCGGGCCGCATGCTGCTCATGCACGCCAACAACCGCGAAGACATCAAGGAAGCCTATGCGGGCGACATCGTTGCGCTTGCGGGCCTCAAAGAAGTGCGCACCGGCGACACGCTCTGCGATCCGCAAAAGCCGGTGATTCTCGAGCGCATGATCTTCCCGGAGCCCGTTATCGAAGTGGCGGTGGAGCCGAAATCGAAGGCCGACCAGGAAAAGCTCGGGGTTGCGCTGGCTAAATTGGCCAACGAGGATCCATCCTTCCGCGTGTCGACCGACCAGGAAAGCGGCCAGACCATCCTCAAGGGCATGGGCGAACTGCACTTGGACATCAAGATCGATATCCTGCGCCGCACCTACAAAGTAGAGGCCAGCGTCGGCGCGCCGCAAGTGGCGTACCGCGAAAAGCTCGGGCGGCCCGCCACCATCGACTATACGCACAAGAAGCAGACCGGCGGCTCGGGCCAGTTCGCGCGCGTCAAGATCGAGTTCGGGCCCGGCGAGCCTGGGACGGGCTTCGTGTTCAAGAACGCCATCGTCGGCGGCAATGTGCCGAAGGAATACGTGCCGGGCGTCGAAAAGGGGCTCAACATGAGCAAGGAGAACGGCCTGCTCGCTGGCTTCCCGCTCATCGATTTCACCGCCACCTTGATCGACGGCGCCTATCACGATGTCGACTCGAACGTGCTGACCTTCCAGATCGCCGCGCAAGCCGCGTTCCGCGAACTGAAAGAGAAGGGCGATCCGCGTCTGCTGGAGCCGATCATGAAGGTCGAGGTCACCAGCCCCGAGGATTATGTCGGCTCGGTGATCGGCGATCTGAACTCGCGCCGCGGCATGATCCAGGGCCAGGACATGCGCGGCAACGCCACCATCATCAACGCCATGGTGCCGCTCGCCAACATGTTCGGCTACGTCAACACGCTGCGCTCGTTCTCACAGGGCCGCGCTTCCTACGTGATGGAGTTCGACCATTACGAAGAAGTGCCGAAAGCGGTCGCCAAGGACGTGCTGGACAAGCTGCGGACGTAACGAAAGTCGGGCAGAGCGCTCGCCACCTCCCCCTCGATGGGGGAGGTGGCGAGCGAATGCGAGCCGGAGGGGGTGCGCGCGCCGAGGTGCAGGCGAAGCCTCCGGTGGCTCAGTTGGGGCGCATCGCAGATTTCGACTATCTCAAGACTACCCAAGCAAGAAAAGCCCCCGGCGCGCGAACGCCGGGGGCTCTTGTTGTGCATTGGACCGACGCTTACAGCGCCAACCTGGTCACGCTCGCTTGGCTTGCTCCAGTGCGGTCGCGCTCAAGCAGGGTGCCGCCGAAATTCCAACGCAGGCGCGCTGTAATGGTGTCGGCTTCGATGCCGCTAGTGTCGGCGTCGGAGTGCTCCCAATCGAGTCCGAACGAGACCGGCGCCGCGTCCAACTGGAACTCGCCGCCGAGGCCGTAGGTCATGACGTCTTCGTCGAAGCCGGCGATGTCGAGGCTGGTCCAGCCCAGCACGCCCTGCAGGCGCACATTGTCGGTTGGGAACACGCGGGCTTCGGCGTTGATGCCGTAGCCGTCGGCGTCGAGGTCGTCATTGCTGCCGTAACCGACGGCGCCCGCGAGCGTCCAGCGGTCGAAATAGCCGGCCGCTTCTACGCCGCCGCGCCAGGAGGTGCTGTCGTTGGAATCGTCGATGCCTAGGAAGCCGCCGAACAGGTGGCTGTCGTTGCGCGCGAACAGATGACCGGTCACGCCAAATGCGGAATCGGAATCGTCGCTGTCCAGGAACTCGCCGTCGATCTCGAAATTGGCGCCGGCGAAGGCGCCCTCGATGCCGTAGAAATCGGCATCGCCAACGGCGTCAACGTCGACATTGCCGTAGACGCCGCCGACATAGCCGCCCTCTGCATGGGCGGGCGCCGCCGCCAACAGTGCGAGCGCAGCCGCTCCGAAGAAAATCGCTCTGCTCATGAAATATTCCCCTTTAGTGTTTCTAGCCGTGATCTGCCGACTGAATCGCATTGTACAATGGCGACCCGCGGCGGACCAATGTTGGACGCACGTCACCGGTCGCTTGGAGGCCCAGTGTGCCGCAGCTGCCACGCCAAGTCATAACAAAGCCATGCTGTTAACAAATGATTGCCTGCATGCGCCGCCGAACGTGAATTTGCGGACATCACTTTCGCCCGTTGCCTATGCGGCACATGAGAATCCGTTCACTGCTCTAGGCAGACGGCGCGATGTCTGCGCCGATGTGGAGGTCGGTAATGCCTGCAGCGATTTCGTGCGTCACGCTTCCGGTTGACGATTTGGGAAAGTCGCTCGCTTTCTATCGGGGCCTCGGTCTCGCGCCCGAAGAGCAGGACGAAGACCACGCGGCGTTTAACCTCGATGGCGTGTATCTGGTGCTGATGAATCGTTCCGACTTCGGAGTGTATGTCGAGAGTGTCGGCCATCGCCCCGCCGCGCGCGGCGCTGCCGAAACGATCCTGAGTTATTTCGCCGAAAACCGCGGCGAGGTTGACCAGCTGCTTGCGAAAGCGAAGTCCGCCGGGGGAACCGCCACTGCCGCCGAGGACGAGGACGGATCGTACTCCGGCTATTTCACCGACCCCGATGGCCACACCTGGGAAGTCCTGCACGACGCGGGGTAGAGGTTGGTTTGCCTCCAGGCCGCCCTGGGGGCCTCGAAGGCCAGTGCGCCTAATCGCGAGTTCGCGCCCTTGCCGGCCCCGTCCGGTTCGGGCATAAGCCCGTGCCTTGGACCGGGGGCGGCGTAAGCCGCCGCCGGCTTTGTGCTGTTTCGCTGAAATTCCCATATGGGAAGCTGGCCTCTTATGGGGCGGGTCTAGGAGTGTAGCTCAGCTGGTAGAGCNNTCGAGTCCCTCCACTCCTGCCATCGCCGGATCGGCCAGCAAGCACCGCTGTCAAAAAGAAAGTCGAAGAGCCGAATGTCGATTGAAGACGCAGACCACGAGGAGCCCCCGCGTAGGGGCGGGCTCTTCCGCTTCTGGAGCGAAGTCCGCGCTGAAGGGCGCAAGGTCACCTGGGCGACGCGTCAGGAAGTGACGGTCTCGACCATCATGGTGCTGATGATGGCAATCGCCGCGGCAATCTTCTTTTTCTTTGTTGATTCGTTGTTGCGCCTTGGCATCACGTTCGTCCTCAGTCTCGTTGGTTAAGGGTCATGGTCGAAGCTCAAGAACAAACCGCCCCATCGCGTCCCAGCAACGCACGCGCGCGCTGGTACATCGTGCACGC
>DPWD01000169.1:2345-2506 GCA_003526465.1 Hyphomonadaceae bacterium | reverse complement strand
ACGCCGAAAGTGACGGGCTTCCTGGGGCAGCAAAACAAGCCGCAGCCGGTTTCCGACAAGGAAGTCGAGCGCATCCTCGGGCGCGTGGCGGAAGTCGGCGCGCAGCGGCCGCGCCAGCTCATCCACTACGAAATCGGCGAGCGCGTGCGCGTCTCCGACGG
>DPWD01000169.1:1051-2290 GCA_003526465.1 Hyphomonadaceae bacterium | reverse complement strand
TGGAATACAGCCAGGTCGAGAAGCTGCGCTGAGAAATTCGCGCGGCGCGCTAAAATTACCGCAAGTTCAGGTGGCGCGAGAGTCTGCGGCCCGGCGCGCGCCCGGTCGTTGAAAGCGGTTTTGGAATAAGTTCCCGCAGCGCAGGTTGCACTCAACTCCCTGGGGAGTTGGGGGCGGGCATGCGCAGACGGCAATTTCTGCAATACGGNNGGCGCAGCGTTGTTGCTCACCCATGAGGCGGGCGCTCAATCGGGCCCGCTGGTCACCGCATCGCTGACCATCGAGCCGGCCGATGTCGAAATGATCGACGGCGTGCGCGTGTTCATGCTGCTGTTTTACGGCGCCAGCGGTGCGAGGCCGGTGCTGCGCGCTACCGAGGGCGACCGGCTCTGCATCATAGTCCGCAACAACGATACCCGCCCGCACGGCTTTGCAGTGCCAGGCGTCGCCGGCGCAACCATCCCAACAATCGGCGCCGGCCAGACGCGCGAAGTGATCTTCACCGCGCCGCGCGGGGGAACCTATCTCTACCTCGATCCGACGTTGGCGCCGGTCAATCGCCTCATGGGCCTTCATGGCGCGCTGGTGGTGGCGCCTCTGGATGCGACCACGCCGGCTGGTGTGATTACCCCGTTCTCACGCGCGGCGCAGACGCCGGCGGTGCGCGCGTTGTTCGAGGCGTTCGGCCCGCCAGGGCGCTTTCCCGGCCGCCGCTGGACGCCAGCGCGAGATCGCATCTGGATGTTCTCGCAGATCGATCCCGCCCTCAACCGTCGCGTGGATCAGGGGTCCAGCATCAATCCCGCTACAGTCGCCGCGAGCTTCCTCCCGCGCTATTTCACGCTCAACGGGCGCAGCGGCATCGACGCCGCGCATGACGAAGCGACTGCTCCCAAAGGCTATATCGGTGAGCCGATGCTGTTGCGCGTGCTGAACGCGGGGCTCGCGACNNTCGCCGCACATCCACGGCAATCACGTCATGGAGCTTTCTGGCGTCGACGCAGCCGGCGCGCAGGCGGTTCGCACCAATTTGCTGGAGATTGACGCCTGGACCATGCGTCCGCTCGACCGCAAGGACGTGTTGCTGCCGTTCGAGCGTCCGCCGGACATCCCTGCCGCCGCCTATCCGATGCGCGAGGAGAAATTCCCGCTGCACTATCCCATGCATTGCCACATCGAGATGTCGCAAACCGCCGGCGGCGGCCTCTATCCGCACGGGCTGATCACCGATTGGACCAT
>DPWD01000169.1:0-999 GCA_003526465.1 Hyphomonadaceae bacterium | reverse complement strand
ACGTCTTCCACGCCAATCCGCCGACGCCGGACCGGCTCACGCCAGATATCCGTTTCGAGCTGGGCGTGCGCTTCGGCCTGAAACTGCAAACGCCGGATTTTCGCGAAATCGAGGTCTGGCGCTTCGATTGGGAAGACCGGCCGATGACCAATCGCTGGCCTTCTCCCGCGATTATCATGCGCCAAGGTCAGGTGGTGCACAGCACTATCCACTCCCGCAGCAACACCCACACCATCCATCATCACGGCATCGATTGTTCACCGTTCAATGACGGGGTGGGGCACACCTCGTTCGAAGTGTCGGGAAACTACACCTACCAGTTTCAGCCCAGCGAGCCGGGGACATACTTCTACCATTGCCACAAGAACACAGTGTTGCACTTCGAAATGGGCATGTACGGGCCGCTCGTCGTTTATCCGCCAGAGGGGCCCGGCCACGTCTATTCCGGCGGGCCGCGCTACGATTCAGAGAAGGTGTGGGTCCCCGATGATTTCGATCCGCGCTGGCACACGCTCAGCCACGACGCTGGCCTCTGCGGCGACGATGCCGGCTTGAACCGCTTCGACCCGAAATATTTCTTGGTGTCCGGCGTGTTCGCGCCCAACACGTTGAACGATCCGGCCGTCGTGGTGCGTGCGCAGCGCGGCGAGCGCGTGCTGATCCGCCTCCTGAACGCAAGCTATGGCATGTTGCGCACCACGCTTGGCCTGGATGCGCTGGTGGTCGGCGTCGACGGCCGCGCTCTGGGCCGACCCGGCTCGCCCTGGTCGCGGCCGTTCACTATCCCCGCCAACACGCCATTCGAATTGAGCTCGGCGCAGCGCTACGACATGATCGTGTNNGCTAACGCGGGGACTTTCCCGGTCAAGTTCGAATTTCTGAACTGGATCACCCGCGCCATCCAAAACAACGGCCGCGGCGTGGCGAATACCCGGATCGTGGTGACATGAAAACCAGCGCAAAAACTCCCCCTCCCCCTTGTGGGGATGGGGCGGGGGG
>DPWD01000402.1 GCA_003526465.1 Hyphomonadaceae bacterium | reverse complement strand
TGCGTGCGCTTCCAAGCCTTCCAGGCGCGCGAGCCGGGCGGCGGCGCGCGCAAGCTCGTGCGCCCCGGTTTGCGTGAGCGTCTGCACGTTCACGCATTTCATGAACGAAGCGACATTGACCCCGCTCCAGGCGCGCGCGGCGCCGTCGGTTGGCAGCACGTGGCTCGGGCCACAGACATAATCGCCGAAAGTTTCCGCGCTCCACGGGCCAATAAATACAGCCCCCGCGTTGCGAACGCTCTCCGCTAGCGCCTCGGCGCCGGCGATCTGCAGCGACAAGTGCTCGGGTGCATAGAGGTTAGCGATGTCAATGGCTGTGTCCGCGTCCTCGACGAGGATGCAGCGGGCGTTTTCAAGTGAACGGGTGGCGATCTCGGCGCGCGGCAACGTCTTCAGCTGATGCGCCAATTCTTCTTGCACACGCGTAGCGAGCGACGGCGAGGCCGCCACCAGCAGCACTTGCGCGTCCCCATCGTGCTCGGCCTGGCTCAGTAGATCGGCGGCGACGAAATCGGCGCGCGCGCTATCGTCGGCGACCACCATGAGTTCGCTGGGGCCGGCGGGGGTGTCGATCTGCGGGCCGCCTGGCAGCGACGCTGCGTAGCGCTTGGCTTCGGAGACATAGGCATTGCCCGGCCCGAACAATTTCTCCGCCTTGGCGGGGCCCGCGCCATAGGCCATCGCTGCGATGGCCTGGGCTCCCCCGATCAGCCAGAGTTCTTGAACACCGCAAAGTGCTGCCGCCGCGACGATCGCAGGCTCAGCCTCGCCGTCGCGATTGGGCGGGGTGGCGACAACCAGGTTGGGCACGCCGGCGGCGCGTGCGGGCAACGCCAACATCAAGAGCGTGGAGAACAGCGGCGCCGAACCTCCGGGAATATAGAGGCCGCAGCACTCGATCGGTCGCCACTTCTGCTCGCAGGTCACCCCGGAGCGGACCTCGACGCGTACGTCGGCGGGTCTGGTCGCTTCGTGGTAGCGACGAATGTTGTCAGCGGCTGCTTCCAGCGCGGCCANNTAGCCACGAATGTTGTCAGCGGCGGCTTCGAGCGCGGCCAGTTCTTCGATCGCGAACACGCCGCGCGCGCGCGCTATCGTTGGCTCGTCGAGCTTCACAAGTTTCGGCGCGCGCTTGTCGATCTGCAGGGCCCATCGTTCGGTTGCGGCGTAGCCTTCGCGCTCCACGTCGGCGAAGATCGAGGCAACGGTGGCGCGCAAGGCGGCGTCCACGCGCGACGCGGGGCGGGCCAGCGTCTGGCGGCGTTGCTCTTCGGTCAAGGATGCCCACTCGACGACGCGCACGTCAACCTCACATCATCTTTTCAATGGGCAGAACCAGGATGGCCGACGCGCCGGCGCCTTTGAGCCGCTCCAGCGTTTCCCAGAACACCGATTCCTGGCAGACCGCGTGCACGGCGACGCGGTCGTCGCTGCCGGCGAGCGGGGTCACGGTTGGCGCATCGGCGCCCGGGAGAATAGCGGCAATGCGATCCAGCGCCGAGCGCGGCGCGTTCATCATCACGTATTTTGCGCCCTGGCTGGCGGTGACGCCGCGAAAGCGCTGAACGATGCTGTCGGCCAAAAGCTTGAGCGTCTCTGAAAACGGTCGCGGCGCACGGATGAGCAACGCCTCGCTGCGCAAAACGCTGGCCACCGCAACGAGGCCGTTGGCTTCGAGCGTCGCCCCGGTGGACACCAGATCGCAGATCGCGTTCGCCAGCTTGAGCCGCGGCGCCACCTCCACCGCGCCTTTCATGGTGACGATTTCCGCACCGACGCCGTGCTCGGCGAGGTAAGCGCGCAATAGGTTGGGATAGGTGGTGGCGATGCGCGCGCCTTCCAGCGATTGGGGGCCATCGAAGCGCATTCCCTCGGGCGCCGCGATCTTCAGCTCGCAGCGGCCGAAACCGAGCGCCATCACCACTTCTGGCGCCGGTTCGTGCGCGGCCTCTTCGAGCACGTTGCGTCCGACAATGCCGAGATCGGCGACGCCGTCGGCGACGAAGGTAGGGATGTCGTCGTCGCGCACGCGCAGCAGATCGATGGGATAATTCTCGATCCGATACAGCAATTCGTTTGCGCCCTTGACCACGCGCAGTCCGGCGCTCGAGACCAGTTCCAGACTCTTGTCGGCCAAACGCCCGCTTTTCTGGATGGCGATGGTGAGCCGCGCTGGCGGTGCCGCGCTCATTTGCGCGGGCTCTTCAGCCGGTCGAGCACGCGGCGATAACCGTTATAGGGCATTTCGCGCAAAAACCGCGCGACGCGCGTCACCGTGGTGGTGCTGGCGCCGGCTGCTTCCGCGATCTCGCGGTAGGAGAGCCTGCCCTGGTCGAGCAACTGGGCAATATGCCAGCGCTCGTTAAGCGCGCGCACTTCGGCCGGCGTGCACAGATCGGTCAAAAAGGCTTCGGCTTCGGCCCTGGTTCGGAGCGCAAGCAGGGCTTCCGTCAGGGGAAGGCCGGAGGCAGGGGTGCGTGTCATGTAGGTTTAGTGTATTAGCACGATGAAACAACCGCGCGCAAGGGCAAAGTAGGCCGTCGCCGGCCTTTGCTTCAAGCTAGGGCGCGGGCGAGATCGGCGATGAGGTCCTCGGCGTGGTCGAGCCCGACCGAAAGGCGAAGCAAGCGCGCACTGATCCCCGCGGCCGCGAGCGCCTCCGCGCTCATCGCGGCATGGGTCATGCTGACGGGGTGTGCGACCAAGCTTTCGACGCCGCCGAGGGATTCCGCCAAGGTGAAGCAGCGAAGGCGTTCGAGGAAGGTGGCGACTTCGCCGCCGCCCTCGGCAAGCTCGAAGCTCAGCATGGCGCCGAAGCCCTTCTGCTGCCGTTTCGCGATGGCATGGCCCGGGTGCGCACTGAGGCCGGGATAATGCACTGCCGCCACGCCGTGTTGGCCGGCGAGAAAGTCAGCGATGGCGCCCGCGCTTTGTTGCTGGCGTTCGATGCGCACGATGAGCGTGCGCATGCCGCGCAGGGTGAGCCAGGAATCGAACGGCGAACCGGTGACACCCCGGCAATTGGCCCACCAGGCGAGCTCCTGAGCGTCCTCTTCGCGCGCGGCGATGACTGCGCCGCCAACGACGTCGGAATGGCCGTTGAGATATTTGGTGGTGGAATGCACCACGAAGTCGGCGCCGAGTTGCAACGGCTTTTGCAGCGCCGGTGAAAGGAAGGTGTTGTCCACGGCGACCCTGGCGCCGGCTGCTTTAGCGCGGGCAGCGATCTCTGCGATGTCGACAATGCGCATCAGCGGATTGCTGGGAGTCTCGATCCACACGAGCGCCGGCTCACGCGCCAGCGCCGCGTCAAGTGCGCCGGGATCGCCTTGATCTACTAGTAGCACGCGTAGCGCGTCCTTCTTCTCGTGCGCCTTTAAGAGCCGCCAGGTTCCCCCATAGCAATCGTGCGGCGCGACCACCAAGGCGCCGGCGGGGAGCAGGCTGAGCACGAGATCGACCGCGGCCATGCCGGAGCTGGTGACGACCGCGCCAGCCCCGCGCTCCAATGCGGCAAGCGCCGCCGCTAGCTGGCTGCGTGTGGGATTGCCCGAGCGCGTATAGTCGAACGCGCGCTTGCCGCCGAAGCCGTCGAAGCTGAAATTGGCGGAGAGATGGATCGGCGGCATCACCGCGCCGTGGGCGGCGTCGGCGTCAATGCCGGCATGCGCCAAGATGGTTTCGTCATTGACGGGGTCAGCCATTGCCGGACTCATCGAGAAAGCGCTTCAGCGCGCGTGAAATTTGTGCGGGCTCTTTCAGGAACGCGTCGTGCCCGTAGAGCGAGGTGAGCACGTGGAAGGCCACCAGGCGCGGGAGTCGCCGTGACAATTCTTCCATCTGCGAGAGCGGGGCAAGTTGATCGGAAGTGCACGCGATCAAGGTGGTGGGGACTTGCACCGCCGCTGGATCGATGTCGGCGCGGTCG
>DPWD01000114.1 GCA_003526465.1 Hyphomonadaceae bacterium | reverse complement strand
CGCAGGCGGGATTGCCGATCGGCGCGCACTTCTCGGCCGCCAAGGGCCAGGAGCGGCGCTTGCTGGAACTTGCATACGAACTGGAAGCGGCACAGCCATGGCGCGGGCGCAAGCCGGGCGTGTCGACGGCGTGACGTTCCACACTCCCGCCCCGATTACCCGCTACCGAGCCGCCATGTTCGCCCGCCTCGCATTGTGCGCAATTGCAGCCGCGGCTTTCGCCGCGCCAGCCTCCGCGCAGGAACAGCGCCCGGCGGGCCAGCAACAAGGGCAGGAAGGCCCAGTCACCGGCGAGGTCTGGTACGAAAACCAGCTGAGCGAACTCGCGGAAGTGCTCGGCGGCGCCCATTATTTGCGCATCACTTGCGAAGGCCGGCGCGATCAGCGCTGGCGCGACTACATGCGCGAAGTGATTGCACGCGAGCCAAAGCACAATGCGCTGATGGTCGAGGCTTTCAATCGCGGCTACCGCGAGGAAGAATCGCGTTTTGCCCAATGCGACGAGATCGCGCGTCAGGTCGAAGCTGAACTGCGCGCGCGCGGCCTGCGGGTGTCGCAGGGCTTGCGGGCCCGCCATGCCGAGTGAAGCGGAGGAACGCGCCCACAAGCGCCGCGCGCTCGATCTTGTGCTCGACGCCTGGGAGCAAGCCGTGCGCGAAGGCGCAGCGCCGGAAGTGGTGGCCTCGGTCGCCATCTACGCAGCCCTCGCCGACATGACCGAACGCTACGGGGAGGATGCGGTGGCCGAGTTCTGCGCGACACTGCCCGAGCGCGTGCGGAGCGGCGAGTTCAGCGTGCGCGAGAAGCAATAGGCAGGGCATTTGAAAACAGGGGTCGGTTAGTCACCCGGATGAGCGCGTCCGTTTCCAGGTTGGAGCGCGCACCTCNNAGGCTCGCTTGGTCAAAACAAAAAGAGCGCACCGGGAGGTGCGCGCTCCAACCTGGAAGCGCCGGCGTGTCTGCCGCCCGCGCTGGCGCTTCAAATCATGTCCGCGAGCAGCGCCTGGCGCACGAGTTCGGAAAGCGTGGCGGCGTTCATTTTTGTCATGAGGTTGGCGCGATAAATCTCCACCGTGCGCGGGCTGATGCCGAGTTCAAGCGCTGCTTCCTTGTTCGAGAGACCGCGCACCAAGGCGGCGAGCACATCGCGTTCGCGGCCAGTGAGCTGGGCGATGCGTTCCTGGATGGATGCCCGCTCGCGCACGCGGCCGGCCCGCCCCTCCCCCGCCGCGATCGCGCCGGTGATGCTCGCAAGCAGCGCCTCCGGTTGAAACGGCTTCTCCAGGAAATCGTCCACGCCCGCCTTCATCGCCTCCACCGCGAGCGCGACATCGGCGTGGCCGGTCAGCACGACGATGGGATGGGGCGCGCCCAGATGCTTCAGTTCCCGCACCAATTCCAGCCCGGTCATTTCCGGCATGCGGACGTCAGTGACGATGCAGCCGTCCTCGAGTTCGCCAACCCTGTTCAACAGCGCGCGCGCGCTGGAATAAGAACGCCATTGCAGCCCAGACGAGGACAGCAGGAATCCTATGGAATCGCGGATCGCATCGTCGTCGTCGACGACATGGACGAAAGGTTCACTCGCCATGCGCCGAAGCCTCGGTTTGCGGCGCCAACATCATGGTGAAATGGAACACCGCTCCTCCCCCTTGGTTAGGTTCCGTCCAAATGCGCCCGCCATGGGCTTCTACAATGGTGCGCGAGATCGAAAGGCCGACCCCCATCCCATCCGATTTGGTGGTGACGAACGGCTGAAACAAGCGCTCGGCGGCGTCCGCGCTCACCCCCGCGCCGCTATCGGCGACGCTCAGCACCGCCATGCTCCCCTCCCCGAGACGCGAGGACACGGACAATTCCCGGCGCGCGCACCCCTCCATCGCGTCAAGGGCGTTGCGCACCAGATTAACCACCACTTGCTGGATAGGAACCCGGTCCACCAGCACGCAATCGGCGGCTGGATCGAAAGAATAGCTCACCCGAACGTCGCGCTCCTTGGCGCCAACCAAAGCGAGCGCACAGGCCTCGCGCGTGAATTTCGACACGCGTTCGGGCTGGCGCTGGCTTTCCCCACGCGAAAGAAAATCGCGCAATCGCTTGATGATTTCGCCTGCGCGCAAGGCTTGATCGGCGGCCTTGTCGAGCGCCTCGATGGCGCTTGCCTCGACCCCGCTCGCCTGGCCGAGCAGCTTGCGCGCGCCGCTCAGGTAATTCGCGATGGCGCCAAGGGGCTGGTTGAGTTCGTGCGCGAGCGCGGACGCCATTTCCCCCAGCGCGGTTAATCGCGAAACATGGATCAGCTCGCTTTGCAATTCCTGCAGCCGCGCCTGCGCATACTGGCGCTCGCTAATGTCGCGGATGAAGCCGGTGAACAGGCGCCCCCGCTCCGAGCGCACCTCGCCGACGGCCAGTTCTAGCGGAAAGGTCGAGCCGTCCTTGCGTTCGCCGACGACGATGCGGCCAATGCCGATGATGCGACGCTCGCCGGTGTTCAGGTAGCGTTCGACATAGCCGCTGTGCTCGCCGCGAAAGGGCTGCGGCATCAACACGTCGACCTTGCACCCCAGCACTTCCGCGGCGCTCCAGCCGAACATGCGCTCGGCGGCGGCGCTGAAGGCCTGGATCGCCCCGCGCTCGTCGATCACGATCAGCGCATCGGGCGCGGTGTCGAAAATCGAACGCAAATGCGCTTCGGGCTCAGCCAACACGCTAGGGCTTGGCGCGATCTGACGCCATGCCGCGCCCAGGGCGGAACGAAGGTGCGCCAGGATCATGGGACCGCTTCTTAGGCCGAGCCGGTGGCGCAGCCAATGCCGCCTTGGGGGCTCTGGGGCGGCTACGGGTTACCCCCTAAGCGATGGCCCGGAATTTCGGCGTCGCGCGCCCGCGCCCACCTTCGCTCGGCAAGGAGCAAACATCATGCGCGAAGTGAAGCACAGTCTCGCAGGCGCCTGCCCCCCACCGACAGTATCCGACGCCATCATTCTCGGCCCCGGCCTCGCGATCCATGGCTCGCGCATGCGGTTTGGGCGCAATGAGGAGATTTTTGGGGAGGGCGAAGCGGCCGATCATATCTGCCGGGTGGTCTCCGGCGCGGTCCGCACCAGCCGATTCTCGAGCGACGGACGACGCCAGATTCTGGCCTTCCATCTCCCCGGCGACGTATTCGGCATCGAGCCCGGGGGCGTCCACTCCCTGTCAGCGGAGGCGATCACCGAGGCCGAGATTTCGCTGATCCGCCGCTCGCTGGTGGAGACCGCCGCCGCCCAGGATGCAAGAGCCGCGCGCGCGTTGATCGAGCTGATGTCGCGCCAACTCACATCCGCGCGTGAGCACGCCCTCGTCCTGGGCCGCAAAGGCGCGAGCGAGCGCGTGGCCGCCTTCCTGCTGCAGCTGGCGGATCGTTTCCGCGCTCATGGCGAGATCAGCCTGCCGATGTCGCGCTCCGACATCGCCGATTATCTCGCGCTGACGATCGAGACCGTCTCGCGATCGTTCACCCAGATGGAGCGCGATCACACGATCGAGCTGCCGAGTTCGCGCCGGGTAGTGGTGTGCGATCGCAGCGCCTTGGAGCTTTTGCAGGCGGCGTGAATTCTCCCGGACCGTCGGCGAGGGCGCCGGCGGTCCGGGATTACTCTAAACCCGCGTCGGCTTGCCCTGCCTGCGGTGTCTCGGCGGGGGGCCGTTGTTCGACCACACGTCATTGCCCTTGCGGTCGCGGCGGTCGCCGCGATCGCGGCCCTGCTCCTCGCGCGAACGCGTGGGTGCGTGGCCTTGCTTGGCGTGTGCGTGGCCATG
>DPWD01000366.1:751-2936 GCA_003526465.1 Hyphomonadaceae bacterium | reverse complement strand
ACGGAGCGCGCGTTCGCCGCCGACCCCGCCGGCGCCGTGCTTGACGGGCGCGACATCGCCACGGTGATTTGCCCCGACGCGGACGTGAAGCTCTACATCACCGCCGCGCTGCCAGTGCGCACGCAAAGGCGGCTTAACGAGCTAAGCGTGCGCGGCGAACAAATCGCCTTCGACGAACTCCAGGCCCAAATCGCCGAACGCGATCGCCGCGACATGGAACGCGCGGACTCCCCTCTCCGCCAGGCGCCGGATGCGCAGATGCTGGACACGAGCGAGCTGAGCATCGCGCAAGCTGTCGCGGCGGCTGTGGGGATGGTGGAGGCGGTACGGCGTTGAGGAAGACACTGGCTGTACGCGCCGCAAAGAGCACCTCCGCGAACCCTGATTTCTTAGGCGTCGACGTCGGCGGCGTCCTTGTCGATCGCATCAGAGCCGATGGCTCGGACACCTCGTTCTTCTCGGATCGTTTTCTGGAGACGCCTGCGGTCGAGGGCGCGTTCGATACTCTGGTTCGCTTGGGGCGCGAGCGGTTCGGGCAGCGCATTTGCATCGTGTCGAAGTGCGGGCCGAAGGTCGAAGAGAAAACCCGTCTTTGGCTGGCGCATCACAAAGTGCTCGATGCGCTCGGCCTCGACGCGCGGGCGCTGCATTTCTGCCGTGAGCGGCGGGACAAAGGCCCGATCTGCAAACGGCTTCGCGTGACGCATTTCATCGACGATCGCATGGATGTGCTCGCCCATCTAACCAGCGTGCCGCACCGCTTCTTGTTTGGACCGCAAAAGCCGGGCGTCAACGCGGATGGGGTGGTGCGCGCCGAGACTTGGGGCGACATCGCGAAGGCCCTGTTGTAGCCGGCCCTCCCCTTGCTGACCCCGCCCAGTCCCTCTATAGCTCCGCCCGCGAAGGCCGCCCGGCGCAAAGCCGAAGGCGGCGCTTTCGCGTTGCGACGGCCCCATGGTGGGGCTGAGACCGCCGGAACCAACCGGTCGGCCCTAATGATGTTGGAGTTACCATTCGTATGACGTCCACCCAATCCATGAACCCCACGCGCGACGATTTCGCAGCGCTTCTGGACCAGAGCTTTTCCTCCCGCGGCATGATCGAAGGCCGCGTCGTGCCGGCGACCGTGGTTGCGATCGAAAACGATTTCGTCGTCGTCGACATTGGCCTCAAGACCGAAGGCCGCATCCCGATCCGCGAATTCATCACCGATGACGGCGCTGGCGCCCCCAAGGTCGGCGACATTGTCGAAGTCTATCTCGACCGCATCGAGAACGCCCTGGGCGACGCCGTATTGTCGCGCGAGAAAGCACGCCGCGAGGAAGCATGGACCAGGCTTGAGAAGAATTTCGCCGCTGGCGAGGCGGTCATGGGAGCGCTGGTCGGGCGGGTGAAGGGCGGCTTCACTGTCGAACTCGGCGGCGCCAACGCCTTCTTGCCCGGCAGCCAGGTCGACATCCGCCCGGTGCGCGATGTCGGCCCGCTGATGAACATCACCCAGCCGTTCGCGATTCTGAAGATGGATCGCCAGCGCGGCAACATCGTGGTTTCGCGCCGCGCCGTGCTTGAAGAGAGCCGCGCCTCGGAGCGCGCGGAAATCGTCGGCAATCTGAAGGAAGGCGAAATCCGCGACGGCGTGGTCAAGAACATCACCGATTACGGCGCGTTCGTGGACCTCGGCGGCATCGACGGGCTCCTGCACGTCACCGATATGAGCTGGAAGCGCATTTCCCATCCCAGCCAAGTGCTCAATGTCGGCGACACCGTGAAAGTGCAGATCGTCAAGATCAACCCCGACACCCAGCGCATTTCACTCGGCATGAAGCAATTGCTGACCGACCCGTGGGATGCGGTGGACGCGAAATATCCCGTCGGCGCCAAATTCACCGGCCGCGTCACCAACATCACCGATTACGGCGCTTTCGTCGAGTTGGAAGCGGGCGTCGAGGGGCTGGTGCACGTTTCGGAAATGAGCTGGACCAAGAAGAACCTGCATCCCTCCAAGATTCTCTCCACCAGCCAGGAAGTGGATGTGCAGGTCATCGATGTCGATGGCGAGAAGCGCCGCATTTCGCTTGGCATCAAGCAGGTGCAGGCCAATCCATGGGACGCTTTCATGAGCGCCCACCCGGTTGGCTCGATCATCGAAGGCGAGATCAAGAACATCACCGAGTTCGGTCTGTTC
>DPWD01000366.1:493-661 GCA_003526465.1 Hyphomonadaceae bacterium | reverse complement strand
CGCATCTCGCTTGGCATGAAGCAGGTGCAATCCGACCCGATGGGCGACGCCGACTTCCGCAAGGGCCAGATCGTGACCGTGGAGGTGCTCGACGTGGCGACAGGCGGCATCGAGGTGGCGTTCGGCGAAGGCAATGTGTTGCGCTCCTTCATCCGCAAGTCGGATCTT
>DPWD01000366.1:0-473 GCA_003526465.1 Hyphomonadaceae bacterium | reverse complement strand
ACCAGCTTCGAGAAGGGCAGCCGCAAGGTCGCGCTCTCGATCAAGGCCATGGAACTCAAGGACGAGAAGGAAGCGATCGCACAATTCGGCTCCTCGGACTCGGGGGCTTCCCTGGGCGATATCCTGGGCGCGGCGCTCAAGGAAAAGAACAAGCCCTGAGGAGCTGGGAACAGCCGCGAAGCGGGCCCGGCGGCAGACGCCGGGCCCGTTTTTTTTCGTATTTTCAAGCCCATGGGATTGACGCCAGGGCTCCGTGGCCCTCTACTTTGGCATCCGGATTTCGGGTTCGCCATATGAAGGCACGGTCAAAAGGACGAGGCAATGCTGCGCTCTGAACTGGTGAGCCGGCTGCAGGAAGAATTCCCAACCCTGCGCCCGGCCGAGGTCGAAGAAGCGGTTGACGTGGTGCTGGACGAAATCGCCGCCGCCTTGGCGCAAGGGGGCCGCGTCGAGCTGCGCGGCTTCGGCGCCTT
>DPWD01000166.1 GCA_003526465.1 Hyphomonadaceae bacterium | reverse complement strand
TCACAACACCGGCCGCGACTGCGGCCTTGCGCACACCGCGGCGCTCCTCCAGCGCCTGACGCAATTGAGCCACTTCGTCCTTGAGCGCGCCGATGCGGCGGCTCATCAGCCAGAGGCCGGCGCCGAGCGCCAGCGTCTGCAGCGCCATCAGCGTCGGGAGCAATATCGATTCCATGGCGCAACTGTAGCCCGTGGACTCCGGCGCAGGCGCCCATTTCGGGGCGCCAGCCATCGCTGCCGATCGCCGCAGGCAATTGAGCGATTGAATTATAAGGAAATTCCCCACCGCTTGGCGGGCTGGGGAAAATCATTACAACACCGGTGTCGCCAAATTACCGCACCGGCTGGGGGCCTGTTTGACCTATTCACTGGACAATGCGCGAAGCCTTGGGGGCATTCTGCTCATTCTGGCGCTGTGTTGGCTGCTATCCGAGAACCGCAAACGCTTCCCGTTTCTGCTGACGTTGGGCGCGCTTGGCCTGCAGGCTGGGCTGGTGCTGGCGCTGTTTGCGCTACCGAACTCACAGGCCGCGCTCAATGCGGTCAGCAGCGTTGTGGACGGGCTTGCCAGCGCTACCGACAAGGGCACTGCGTTCGTTTTCGGCTATCTGGGCGGGGCGCGGGAGAGCCAGCCCTTTCCAATCGAACGCGAGGGCAATCTTTTCATTTTCGGCTTTCGCGTGCTGCCGCTGATCCTGGTGATCTCGGCGCTGTCGGCGCTGTTGTGGCACTGGAAGATACTCAAATGGATCACGCAGGGTTTCGGCATCCTGTTCCAGCGCACCATGGGATTGACCGGCCCGTCGGCGCTGGCGGTGGCGGCCAACATTTTCATGGGCATGGTCGAGAGCCCGATCGTGATCCGTGCGTATCTGGATCGGCTCACGCGTTCGGAATTGTTCCTGATGATGGTGGTGGGGCTCGCCACTGTCGCGGGCTCCACCATGGTGGCTTATGCCGTGATCCTGGGGCCGACGCTGCCCAACGCGGCCGGCCACGTGCTGGTGGCTTCGATCATCTCCGCGCCGGCGGGCATCTTGCTGGCGCGGATCATGATCCCGGAAGACAGCGCCGGCGCCCATCTCGAACCGGGCGATGAACTCAAATACCAAAGCTCCATGGATGCGATCACGCGCGGCGTGCAGGATGGCGTCATGGTGGCGGTCAATGTCGCTGCCATGCTCATGGTGTTTGTCTCCTTCGTCTGGATCGTCAACAACATGCTGGCGATTGCAGGGCCAATCGACGGGGAATTGCTCACCCTGCAACGAATATTCGGTTATGTATTTGCGCCGGTGGCTTACCTGATCGGGTTGCCATGGGCGGAATCCCAGCAGGGCGGCGCGATCCTCGGCAGCAAGCTCTTCCTCACCGAATTCATCGCCTACATCGAACTGGGCGCAATTCCAGCTGACGCGCTGAGCGAACGCAGCCGCATGATTTTGACTTACGCGATCTGCGGTTTCGCCAATGTCGCGTCGGTCGGCATCATGACAGGGGGCATGACAGTTCTGATGCCACAGCGGCGCAATGAGATTTTCGCGCTGGCATGGAAGTCGCTGCTGCCGGGGTTTTTGGCGACGTTGATGGCGGCGGCGGTGGTCGCGGCGCTGCCGGCGGGCTTGTTTGGGAGCTCTTGAATGAAACTCTATATCGCCCCGTACGCGCCCAATCCGCGACGCGTCACCATGTTTCTCGCCGAGAAGGGCATCACCCATATCGAGATTGTACAGCTCGATCTGCCCAAGGGCGAACACCGCGGCGGCGAGTTCCGCGCCAAGAGCCCGCTTGCGCAAGTGCCCACGCTTGAGCTTGACGATGGCCGCACGCTCACCGAGAGCCGCGCCATCTGCACTTATCTCGAAGCGCTTTATCCCGAGGTGAATTTGCTCGGCGCCGACGCGTTCGAGCGCGCCTCCATCGAGATGTGGGATCGGCGCGCGGAGCTGATGTTTGCCATGCCGCTGATGCTATGGGTGCGCCACGGTTCGCCCTTGCTGGCGCAAGTGGAGAAGAACCAGAACGCGGAAGTAGCGGTGTATTATCAGGCGCAAGCGATGCGCATGGCCAAATGGCTGGATGGCGAACTCAGCGGCCGCCCCTGGATCGCTGGCGAACGCTTCACCAATGCCGACATCACCGCCGCCTGCGGAATCGACTTCGCCAAGATGATGCGCTGGCGCCCGGGCGAGGATTTTCCCAATCTGAAGCGCTGGCGCGAGGCCATCGCCGAACGGCCCGCCGGCAAGGTTCCGGCTTAAATCATAGCGACAGCGTTTTCAGGTTGGAGGTTGGGGCGCGCACCTCCTGGTGCGCTCTTTGGCTGGCGAAAGCGAGCCTGTCGGCTCGCGGGNNCCGGGAGGTGCGCGCTCCAACTTATAGGGAATTGTGCTTGCGTCGGAAAGACCGCCGGCGGGGACGCCGGCAGTCAAGGGCTGCGCCGCCTACGCCAATTCTTCGAACAAGCTCTGCTCCTCCGCGCGCCAGCCTTCGATCATAAGCATGCGCAATTTCGTGGCGATGCCGCCATTGGCGGAGAAGCCGACCAGCTTTGCGTTAGCGCCGACGACGCGGTGACACGGCACCACGATGGCGAACGGGTTGCGCCCAAGCGCTTGACCGACAGCGCGCGCCGCGCTCGCGTCGCCGATGGCGCGGGCGATTTCGCC
>DPWD01000398.1 GCA_003526465.1 Hyphomonadaceae bacterium | reverse complement strand
GCGCCAGAGCGGGGCGTCGCCGCCGACCACTTCGCCGACAGCGAGGCGGATGCCGGTGTCGGTTTGCTCGCTGCCACGGAAATAGGCCTCGGCGCAGGCAGCCAATGTCTCGCCGCCAAGCGGAACGATGCCCTGATACGGCGTCTCGCCTTCACCGCGGTCCAGCGTCATCACCAGATTTCCGGCGCCGAGCAGCGCGGCAGGCGCGAGGCGATGCGCATGAGAGAGGTCCTCGCCGCCGCGGATGCGCGCATAGCCGCGCAAGCCGCCGGCTGAGTGCTCGGCGACCAGCAAATACACCGGCCCTTCGCCTTGCGTCTGCACCACTAGGCGGCCGTCGACCTTCAGCAAGGAACCCACAAGCGCCGCCAAGCTCAGAGCTTCGCCCAGCAGCATCGCGACGGCGCGCGGATAATCGTGGCGGCGCAAAATAGAATCGAGCGCCACACCCAAACGCACGACGCGCCCGCGCACCGGCGCCGCGTCGAGCNNCCTCCCCCGCAAGCGGGGGAGGAGAGGCGAGTGTGCGTAGCCATTATCTCCCCAAACACCACATGTGCCGTCTCTACACAATCTCGATGGGATAGTGGCGATGGCCGCGTCTGACCCGATAGGTCTCGAAATCGTTGCGATCGACGGTGAAGACTTTCCGCGTTCCTATAGCCTCGGCGGCAGCGACCACTGAAGCATCCGCCAAGTCCATTGGATGATCTCGGTAGTCTTCCATCAATTCGAACGCGCGCGTCAGCTCAGCCTCCGCGCTGAAATGAACGCCCATGCCGCCGCGTTCGATGAACGCGCGCAATTGCTGCGAACCTTGGGCTTCGGGCGAGAGGATGTGAAACGCTTCCGTCAGCACGGGCAGCGTCGTGATCAGCGGCGCCCGTAGCGCTCGAAGGCGCTCCCGGCATACGGCGTGAAGATTGTCGCGCGGTTCGAACAGGGCGACCAGCGGCCCGGTATCGACGACGATCATCTCTTGTGCTTGCGCGCGATGGCCTCGCGCGCCGCTTCGCGCGAGCGTGAGGCGGCGCCAAGCGCGTTGCCACCCTCGCCGAGGTCGAGCTCGGCATAGACATCCCACGCCGTACTCGTCGGCGCATTGGAGAGCTTCTCGCAAAGCAGGCGCACGCCCTCCTTGAGCGCATCTGACGCAGACCAGCCGGTCTTGCGCTGAATGCGCGCGAGGCGCGCTTCGTCTTCGTCGTTCATGCGTACGGTGCGGGTCGTCATTGTAAGCTCGTATTACATATTGTAATACATGCCGCCGAGCGCTGTTGCTGTCAATGGGCAGCCAACGCAGAGCGTCGGTATTTGTGATTGGGAGCGCGCGGCTCCCGCCGCGCAGCGCGGCGGGAGCCGCGCGCTCGAACCTGCAAGCACCGGCGCTCGCGGTGCATGCTCACAACTTCCCCAAGCACCACATCAGCACCGCCTTCTGTGCGTGGATGCGGTTTTCGGCTTCGTCCCAGACCGCACTTTGCGGGCCGTCGATAACCGCGTCGGTCACTTCCTCGCCGCGATGGGCGGGCAGGCAGTGCAGAAACAGCGCTTCGTCCTTGGCGTGCGCCATCAACCCGCTGTTGACCTGATAGGGCGGAAAAGCGGCCATGCGCGCATCCTTATCTGCATCGCCCATCGACACCCAGGTGTCGGTGACGACGACATCGGCGCCGGCGATTGAGCGCTGCGCGTCGTTGCTCACTTCGACATCGGCGCCGGCGGCCTTAGCCGCCGCGACTTCCTGCGCGCGCGGAGCGTAAGCGGCGGGCGTAGCGATGCGCAGCTTGAAATCCAGCTTCTCGGCAGCGTGCACGAACGAGGTGCAGACATTGTTGCCGTCGCCCAGCCAGGCAATGGTCTTGCCGCTGATATCGCCGGCCCGCTCCTCGATGGTCATGAGGTCGGCGACGATCTGGCAGGGGTGGGAGAGATCGGTGAGCCCGTTGATCACAGGCACGTCGGCGGCATGCGCGAAATTCAGTAGATCCTCATGTTTGTTGGCGCGCAGCATGATGGCGTCGACCATGCGCGAAAGCACGCGCGCGGTGTCTTCAACCGTCTCCCCGCGCCCAAGCTGGGTGTCGGCGGCGCTGAGCACAATCGCCTTGCCGCCAAGCTGGGTCATGGCAATCTCGAAGGAGACGCGCGTGCGCGTCGAGTTCTTCTGAAAGATCATCGCCAGCGCGTGATGGAGGAGGGGCGCGTCATCGTCGGGCTGAGCCTTCGGCCAGTCTAGCCGCAGCGCCTTGCGCGCGTGCGCCTCATCAAGAATGGCGCGCAGTTCCTCGCGCGAAAGCGCGGCGATGTCGAGGAAGTGGCGCGGCGCGGTCATACTTGGACCGCTGGCGTCTTTCTAGTCCGCGAGCGTGGGCGTGTTGGAAACAAGCCGCCGGCGAGGGCGGCGGCGGTCCAAGAAAGCCTGCTCACGCGCTTGCCTGCACGGCTTGCGCGGCGAGCACCGCGTCGATGGCGTCGATCGCCTGGCTGACTTGCACTTCGTCGATGATCAGCGGCGGGGCAAGGCGCAGCACGTTGTCGCCGGCGACGCCGAGCAACACCTTGCGGTCGCGCAGCATGCCTTGGATCGGCTTGGGATCGATCTTCAGCTTCAGCCCACGCAAGAGCCCGCGTCCGGTGACGGCGACGACCAGATCCGGATGACGGTCCTTCAGGCTCTCCAGCCCCTGCGTGAGGTGGTTCGCGATCTTGTTGACATGTTCCATGAGCGCGGGCTTCGAGAGTTCATCGTAGCAAGCGTTGCCGACCGCCATAGCGAGTGGATTGCCGCCGAACGTAGTCCCGTGCACGCCCTTCACCATGCCCTTGGCGGCGTTCCTTGTCGCCATGAAAGCGCCCAGCGGGAAGCCGCCGCCGACGCCCTTGGCCACCGCCATGATGTCGGGCGTCACGCCCGCCCAATGGTGCGCCCACATCTTGCCGGTGCGCCCCGCGCCGGACTGCACTTCGTCGAAGATGAGCAGGAAGCCCACATCGTCGGCGAGCTTGCGCAACCCCCGCAGATATTCGTCGCTCACGGCGCGCACGCCGCCTTCGCCTTGCACCGGCTCGATGATGACCGCCGCCGTGGTTGGGCCAACCAACGCCTTCAGCGCGTCGAGGTCGCCCCAGGGCGCTTGGATAAAGCCGGGCAGGCGGGGGCCGAAGCCGTCCAGATAACTCGGGTTGCCGGAGGCGTTGATCGCGGCGTAGGAGCGGCCGTGGAACGAACCCTGGAAGCCGATGATGTCGACGCGCTCGGGATTGTTGTTGGCGGTGTGATATTTACGCGCGGTCTTGAGCGCGCCCTCGATCGCCTCGGTGCCGCTATTGGTGAAGAACACGACCTCGGCGAAACTGTCGCGCACATATTTCGCCGCCAGCTCTTCCTGGCCCTTGACCTTGAACATGTTCGACGTGTGCCAAAGCTTGGCCGCCTGTTCGGTGAGCGCTTTTTGAAGAATCGGCGAGGCGTGCCCCAGCGCATTCACGGCGATGCCGGCGATGCAGTCGAGATATTTGTCGCCCTTGTCGTCCCAAATCCAGCACCCCTCGCCGCGCACGAAAATCTGCTCCGGCGGGGAGTAGACGGGAAGGATATGGCTTTCAGTCATCGGGCGCTCGCGAAAAAATAAGGCGCGGTTTTGAGCCGTGCCGCGTGAAGGGTCAAGCACAAGACTCCCCCTCCCCTTTGAGGGGAGGGGGCAGGGGGTGGGGTGACACTCCGTTTTCTCCAGGGTTGGTGCGCGGGGCTCCCGCCCTGCATTTCGTTGCCGTCGCACCAACCCCAAGAAGTAGCGCGCCAGGCGGCGCGCGCTCCAACTTGCAAACACCGAGTGTCGCCCCCCCTCCCCTGATAGGGGAGGGGGTTCCGCACGAGCGAGCGGAAAGCTATGTGACGCGCATGCGAAAAGACCACACCACCCCCCGCGGCGAGCTGCATCGCCTGGTTCACAAATCCAAGGTGCTGGAGGGCAATTCCCTCGGCGATCCGGTCGAGCGGGAGCTTTATGTGTGGACCCCGCCCGGCTGGAAGGCGGGCGAGGCGCTGCCGCTTTTGGTGGATCTGAAGGGCTACACTTCGTCGGGGCTGGCGCACGCCAATTGGCAGGCGTTTTCCGAGAACGTGCCCGAGCGACTGGACCGCCTTGCGCACGAGGGCATGGCGCGTTGCGTGGTTGCGTTCCCCGATTGCTTCACCAAGCTCTATGGCAACCAATATCTCAATTCCATCGGCACGGGCCGTTACGCCGATTATCTCTGCGACGAGATCGTCCCGTTCGTGGAAGCGAAGTTCGGTTGCGGCGGGCAGGGCAGGCGCGGTGTTTTCGGCAAGTCTTCAGGCGGCTACGGCGCGGCCTGGCACGGCATGAACCGAGCGGGCTTCTGGGACGCGATCTCGATCAATTCCGGGGACATGGGGTTCGATGCGCTCTACATCCCAGCGCTTTTCGAGGATTTGGATGTCCTGCGCAAATACGGGTACTCGATCGAGAAGACTTGGCGCGCGCTGACCGCCAAGAAGAAAATGAGCTTCAAGGAATCGGTCGCGCTCATGGATGTCGCGCAAAGCGCCTTCTACGATCCCGATCCGACGCAGTTCATGAACATGCGCCTGCCGCTCGATCCCTACACCGGCGAACTCATCCCCGAACGCTGGAACAATTGGCTCGCGCACGATCCTGTGGTGATGTTCGACACGTTGGGCGAGCACCTGCGCGGGCTGAAATTGTTGTACATGGATTGCGGCAACCACGACAATTTCCGCATCCAATACGGCATGCGGAGATTGGCGAAGAAGCTCGCGGCCGCGGGGATCGCGCATACGTACGACGAGTACGAAGACGATCACATGGACGTGGATTATCGCATGGATGTGTTTCTGCCGAAGCTGGCGGGGGCGCTGGGCTCATAAGTCTTTCGCAAAAAAATCCGTCATTCCGGACGCGCGGAGCGCGATCCGGAACCCAGGGGATCGTAGAGCGCCGCCAGAGCTTTCAGATTGAAATGCTCTCACACCCATCCCCGGAAACGGCGTAGCCGTTGTCCGGGGCCTATAACCACAAATGATTGAGTATGGGCCCGGAATTCGCTTCGCGAATCCGGGTATGGGTGGTGTTTCAGCTTGAAAGGGCAATATGCGCAGCCGCGCCCAGTTCATTCCAAAGCTCGCTCAAGCACCTCAAGGCGCATGCGCGCCGCGCGATCGTTCGTATGGCTTGCGAGATGCGCTCGAATGCGCTTGATCTTGGCCCGAACAACACAGCCAGGCGATTGAAACACCCGCCGAAGCGGTTTCCGTGGTTTTTCCTTGTGGTTTTTCACTCATGGCTCTGGCCCATCGCCAGCTTTTATAGATTGAGGTGGATCGCATGCGCACTCGCCGCGGCGGAAATGCCGCCAAGGTATTGCACCCATTGATGCGGAGGTATGCGTTCAACAGATTTGCGCCAACGAGGGCGTCGCAGCGACCTGCGGCACATACATGCCCTTGTGGCGCACAGCAAGATTGAACTCGACAGGGGCCGCACCGCCGCCTTCTAACGCTAGCCCCGCTTTCGAACGCGGCGTTCTTGGACTGACCTTATCACCGTGGCGATGAGGGCAGTCGGAACAGCGGCAGCAATCATGAAGCCGGTGCCGAGAACGGCCAAATTGAGGGTCCACCCTAGTGTAACTCGCGCTCTCCCACTCGCCGCTTAGCCACACCAGCGCAGCAAATATGAGCCACGCGATCAATGGCCATACGATCAAGGCGAGGATGAGGAGGCCGCCGACCACTCCCTAACTCCGCAACCGATACCCGCTCTTAATCACCGCCCAGCATACCCACGTCAGCGCCAGCGCCAGCGCGCCGGTGATCGCAGCGCCTACGAGCAGCGGTGCGTCGGCGTGGCCGATGAAGCCGTAGCGAAAGCCGTCGATCAGCGAGAACACAGGGTTATAGTGCGAGATGGTGCGCACCGGCTCGGGCAGGATCGCGGTGGAGTAGAACGTGCCGGAGAGAAACGTCAGCGGCACGATGATGAAATTGGTCACCGCCGCGAGATGGTCGAACTTGTCGGCCCAGATGCCGCCGAGCAAGCCGATGGCGCCGAATATCACCGAAGCCACCAGCGCGTAATAGAGCGCCGCCAGCGGATGCGCCGGCATCACGTTGGCGAGCCACGCCACCGCGATCAGGCTCGCCAGCCCCACCAGCATGCCGCGCGCGGCGGCGCCGACNNCGCCGAGAGCGGCGGCATCAGGAAATCGACCGAATTGCCTTGCACCTTGGCGATAACCAGCGAAGACGAAGAATTTTGGAACGCATTCGACAGGATCGACATCATGACGAGGCCAGCGGCCAGCCCATCGGCATAGGCGCGGCTCGAGCCAGGCCAAACGCCCCCGCGCACCAACGTGAACACCATCATGAACAGCAGCGTCTGGATCAGCGGCGCGAGCACGGTCTGGGCGCCCACCTTGAGAAAGCGCTGCACCTCGCGCTGGATCAGCGTCAGCAGCCCCAGCCAATTGACGGCGCCATACTGACGGCTGGTGAGTGTTGCGGGTACGACACGGGTGTCCATTTCGTGAACATGACCTTTCATACATTCTTAACATTCGTGAGTCGGTTTCCTGGAGTATCTCGCTAAAGAGCCGTTTATGCGAAGGTTTTGCGAACACGCCGCTCGAGCAGACCTTGAATAAGCTGTGGATTATACCGCGCCTACGGGTGAATAACTACAATAGGTATGGGCTCTTGGCGCCCAAAGCCCCAACAGGTTGACATCCTCGCCAATTGAGCGAAAGTGCGTTCATTCCCGCTGAGAGGCGGGCCTGGGCCAAGGGGGCTTGTGCTATGGGTTGGAGCGAAGAGCGCGTTGCGCTGTTACGTAAATTATGGACCGAGGGTCTCTCGGCCAGCCAGATCGCCAAACAATTGGGCGGTGTTACCAGAAATGCTGTGATCGGGAAAGTGCACCGTCTCGGCCTCGCCGGGCGGGCGACGCCCTCGCGGCCGGCCAAGCGCCCGGTGCGGACGGCG
>DPWD01000113.1:6639-6830 GCA_003526465.1 Hyphomonadaceae bacterium | reverse complement strand
AACTTCCCATGGGATGCTTCGTTCGAGGCGGCCGGCTTGGGCAATATCGAGGAAGTGGTGATCGCGGAATTGTCGGCGATGCGGCCGCTGGCGCAATTGTTCATGGCCACGCCAGTTTCGACTTGGCGCGATTATCTCACCTTCCATTTGCTGACAGCCAACGCGGCCGTGCTGCCGCGCGCTATCGACGA
>DPWD01000113.1:6285-6603 GCA_003526465.1 Hyphomonadaceae bacterium | reverse complement strand
AATGGCGGGCTCGGAGAGGCCATCGGCCAGATCTACGTGCAACGGCATTTTCCGCCGGCGGCCAAGGAGCAGATGCGCGCGCTGGTGGAAAATCTGCGCCGCGCCTATGGCGAACGCATCGACCAGCTTTCGTGGATGTCGGCGGAAACCAAAGTNNTTCCGCCCCAAGATCGGCTATCCCGACCAATGGAGGGATTATTCTGGCCTCGAGGTCGTCGCGGGCGACGCCTTCGGCAACAACAAGCGCCAGCAGGTGTTCGACTGGAATTTCGATCTCGCGCGTCTCGCCCGCCCGACCGACAAGGACGAGTGGTTCAT
>DPWD01000113.1:0-6252 GCA_003526465.1 Hyphomonadaceae bacterium | reverse complement strand
CCGCCGTTCTTCGATCTGAACGCCGACCCGGCCGTGAACTACGGCGGCATCGGCGCCGTCATCGGCCACGAAATGGGCCACGGCTTCGACGATCAAGGCGCAAAATCCGACGCACACGGGGTTCTGCGCGATTGGTGGAACGCCAACGATGTCGCCGCCTTCACCACGGTTACCGACAAATTGGTGGCGCAATATGACACCTTCACGCCGCTTGAAGGCATCAACGTCAATGGCCGCCTGACGCTCGGGGAGAATATCGGCGACAATGGCGGATTGCAGGTCTCGCGGCACGCTTACCGCCTCTCGCTCGGCGGCGCGGAAGCGCCCATGATCGACGGCATGAGCGGCGACCAGCGGTTTTTCATGGGCTGGGCGCAAGTCTGGCGCCAGAACATCCGCGACGAAGCGTTGCGCAATCAAGTGCTCACCGACCCGCACTCGCCGGCGCAGTACCGCTGCAACGGCGCTGTGCGCAACATGGACAGCTGGTACGAAGCGTTCGGAGTGGCGGAGGGCGACGCCCTCTATCTCGCGCCGGCGGACCGGGTGACGATCTGGTAGGTGTGCCCGCTGCAATTAGGACCGGAGGGGGCGGCAACACGCTCCCCTTTTCATTGTCCACAACTTTCGTTTTCGATTCGTAGTCGCGACGACCCCCACATCTAGGGAAAATCTTAGATGCTAACAGCGTCTTTGGAACGATCTGCCTTCGCGCTACATCTTGTAGTCATTGCGCGATTCAAGCCACATGCGTGCTCGAAAGGGGGCTTTCGAATGGCCAAGCATGAGTCACTGAAGGCAACGTTGGGGCGGGTGTTGAGCGTCGAAGCCAGAGGCCGCAGGCCAGTGGGTCACGCGATTGCAATTACTTGGACATTCGTCATCCTCCTGCTGGTCCGAGAACTCCTGCTGAGGTGACCGAGAAATGAAGGGGGGCGCCCACGCGGCGCTCCCCTTTTTCATGCGGGATATTTCCGCGCCATGTACTCCCACGAGCGCCGCATCAGCTCCCGCAGCGCGTCTTCGTCCACATCGGCGAGTTTGCCGAGGTATAGACAGCTGCCGCCAGTCTTGTGCTTGCCGAGCTTCTTCAGCAGCGGCGCGTATTCCTTGAACCCCTGGACGATGTAGACGACCATGTTGGCCTTGCGCGGGCTGAAACCTATCCGGCACATATCGCCTTCGCGCCCGCTTTCGTACTTGTAGTGATACGAGCCATAGCCAACGATGGACGGGCCCCACATCGCCGGCTTCTCGCCAGTGATCTCGCGCAGCATCTTGTCGATCGCTTTCGCATCCGCGCGCCGCGTTTCGCTCTCCACCGCTTCGATGAAGGCGGCGACGGAGGTCTTGGTCTTCTGAGTCTTCAGCTCGGCCTTGGCCATCGCGCTCAGTCCCCGGGGTGTTGCTGCAAAAAGGGCCAGATTTGCTCGTAGATTCCGTCGCGCACTAGCGTGGCGTGATCGGAACCGGCCATGCGCACGAAGCGCTTCGGTTCGCGCGCGAGTTGGAACAGACGCTCGCCGTGCGCGAACGGGACCACGCTGTCGGCGTCGCCGTGGACGATCAACAGCGGCATGCGCACGGCGCCGATCAGATCACGCGAGGCAAAACGATCGCGGATCGCGAGCGCCGCGAGGGGAGAAAACCTCGCGGCCGCGACATCATCGATGCCGGTGAACGGCGCTTCCAGGATCAGCGCGCGGGCAGGCCGCTCCGAAGCCAGGCGCACGGCGACACCTGAACCCAGCGAAAAGCCATGGATGACGATGTCGCTGGGCTTATAATTCCGCGCGATCAGCCAATCATAGCCCGCGCGTGCATCCGCGTAGAGACCCTGCTCGCTGGGATAGCCCGTCGATCCGGAATAACCGCGATAATACACGGCAAGAAATCCAGCGCCGCCTTCGACGATGCGCCGCCAGCGGCCCTCCCAGATTTGCGGTCGCCCGCCATTGCCGTCGAAGAACAAGAACACCGGCGCGTCATGCACTGGCGGAGGCCGCCACCAGGCCACCAGACTTTCGCCGTCCTCGGTTTCAATCCGCACCGCTTCGACGCCGGGAAAGTTCGGCACGACCTCTTCGCGGTGAGGATGATAGATCAGCGAATTAGCGCAGGACGCCAGCAGTGCGAGCGCAATCGCTGCGAGCGCCAGCGCGATCAGAACCGGTTGAACTCGCATTTTCATAGGCGCCCCCCGGCGCTCCGCGCGGAAAACGGGTTTCATCGCGGCTTAGGCGCGGCCGACACCGCGTCCAGCGCATCGCAGAAAAAGCCCGGCGCGTTGCCTGCGTCGCACGCCATGTTGCCCATGGTAACGACAAAGATGATCAGCGCGATGAGCGGGAACACGATGCCGATCGCGCGCGTGATCAGCATCGAGGGCGAGAAAGCGGGCTTCTCTCGCCTCGGCGCCGATCTCGGCACGGCCGGCTCCGCATCTTCTAGATCGTCATCGCCGCCGCCCACTTGAATGCGATTGGGCGCACCGCCGCCGCCGACCTGGATGTTGACGTTCTCCATGGTCACGCCTTGGAGCTTGATGCCCGGCGCTTCGAAATGGGTGGGGCGCGGCGCTTGCGGCACGGGCTCGCTCGACACAATGGCGCGCACAATACCGAGGAAGTGCTGAAAGCGCGGGTCTTCCGCGCCACCGCCCCACGCAGCGAGATCGGCGTATTGCACTTCGCCGAAGCCGAGCGGTGGAGAAACCAGATCGAGCCGCACCGGCGCCAGCACTTTGCGCGCCAGCCCGTGCGTGGCCTCCTCCATCACCCACGCGCCCTGCTCGTGATCGACACTGTCGTGCGTCCACACAGCGACCACGCACTTGGCGGCGTTAAGCTGCTTAGCAATCTCCGCGCGCCACGAAGTGGAAGGCTGGATCGCCTCGTCCCACCACACATCAAGACTCGCCGCGCGCAGATGCTCCACCAGCGGCCGCACGCGGTCAGCGTCGGATTTGCGGTAAGAGATGAAAACGTCGGGCATGGTGCGATCCTGTCCCCCGGCCACCGGGAACTTGACATGATCGGCGCTGGCGGTGAAGGGCATCGCCATGCCGACCATCGCCGCCTTCCACGGGATTGTCATCTATATGTACTGGGCCGCGCACGGCATCGCCCACCTGCACGCCATCAAGGGCGATCACGAGGCGACGTTCGAGATCAGTTCCGGCGCGCTGATGGAGGGCGAAATGCCTACCCGCGCCAAATGATCCAAGCCTGGATCGCGCTTCGCCGCGAGGCGCTCCTGGAGAATTGGCGGCGCGGGCGAAATGGGTTACCCTTCGAACGTATAGCAGGTCCCGACAATGCTTAAGAAGCTGCCCAAGAT
This sequence comes from Hyphomonadaceae bacterium, assembly GCA_003526465.1. Taxonomy (GTDB): domain Bacteria; phylum Pseudomonadota; class Alphaproteobacteria; order Caulobacterales; family Aquidulcibacteraceae; genus Vitreimonas. Next base: position 2,913 of record DPWD01000113.1, on the reverse strand, counting down.
CGTTCGCGTGCGCCCGCCGGCGGCCACAAGCTCGACATCGCCTTCGCCGATGGCGCGCGCGGCGTGTTCGACATGAGCTGGATTTTCGAACGCATCGGCCCAATGAACGAGCCGCTGCGGGATGAAGCGTATTTCGCGCGCGTGTTCCTGGAGAACGGCGCGCTTACCTGGCCGAATGGCTATGATCTCTCGCCCTGGAACATTCGGCGGCGGATGGAGGGTGTGCTGACGCCACAAGGAGTGGCGGCGGAGTGAATTGCACCGTTCCTGGCGCAAGTTCCCATCAAGAGAGCGCGCGGCGGCAAGATGCGCCCCCTCACGACGGTTCTTTTAATGGACTCCATCTCTTAAGCGATTCGATCAGGTCGTGACCCTCCTGCGGACGCTTGGGCCAACATCCATGCAGACGCCTGTACTCCAACTCCTCGGCGCCTACCCTGGATAGAACACTCTTCGCTTCCTCGGCACGGCTGTATTCGGTTCCGCCGAGTCCACCAGCCCCGCCAGGTCCTCTCCCAACATAGTGGACGATCTCGCCTTCCAATTCGTAGTAGCCGTTAGTGATCAGCGATACGGCGCGACCAAGTCTTCCGGGGTCCTGTCGCTGCAGTGCCTCGCGCCGTCGCAGGAGAGGCACAACGGTGAGCCACCGCCCCATCTCTACATTATCTAGTGTGCGCTCGCGCACCTGCCTCGAACGATCGCTCAACAACGCTCCGATCAGCGCAAGCTCGCGCTCCTCGCTAGGTTCAGACATTTCCCAAGGAGCAGATATTCTGGCCATGATGGATTTGTGCGACGCCAGTCGAAACACATAGTCCTTGAATGCCCGTTCCTTTGCGACGGCGCGCCTGAACCAATAGCCTGCTGTCTCCAACACCATCTTCGTCGACTTTACGTCAATGACGTCGAACACTCGGGCAAGCGTCTGATCGACGGATGCCCTTCCGTCGGCCCAATCGTGAAAAGCGTCAATCAGCGCGAAATGCAAATCCAAATCGCGACGGTAGTAGCGGTTGCCAGCCAGCAACGTCTTCTCACGATCTCGCCCCATCGTGTACATGGCGCGCCCTCACAGCCCCTTCACAATCTCATCCGTCATCTTCTTCGCATCCCCGAACAGCATCATCGTGTTGTCGCGGAAGAACAGCTCGTTCTCCACGCCCGCATACCCGCTCCCCATGCCGCGTTTGATGAACAGTACGGTTTTGGCGCGCTCCACGTCCAGGATCGGCATGCCGAAGATGGGGCTTTGCGGGTCGGTTTTCGCCGACGGGTTGGTGACGTCGTTGGCGCCGATCACGTAGGCAACATCGCATTGGCTGAATTCGTTGTTGATGTCTTCGAGCTCGAACACTTCATCATAAGGCACGTTCGCTTCGGCGAGCAGCACGTTCATGTGCCCGGGCATGCGGCCGGCCACGGGGTGGATGGCGTATTTCACTTCGACGCCTTCCTTCTTCAACATGTCCGCCAGTTCGCGCACGCTGTGCTGGGCCTGCGCCACCGCCATGCCGTAGCCGGGCACGATGATCACGCGGGACGCGTTTTTCATGATGAAAGCCGCATCGTCGGCGCTGCCTTGCTTCACCGGCCGCGTCTCCTTGCCGGCGGCCACCGCCGCGCCGTCGCCGGTGCCGAAGCCGCCGAGGATCACCGAGATGAAGCTGCGGTTCATGCCCTTGCACATGATGTACGACAGGATCGCGCCCGACGATCCCACCAGCGCGCCCGTGATGATCAGCGCCACGTTCTCCAGCGTGAAGCCAAGCGCGGCGGCGGCCCAGCCCGAATACGAGTTGAGCATCGACACCACCACCGGCATGTCGGCGCCGCCGATCGGAATGATCAGCAGCACGCCGATCGCCAGCGAAAACGCCGCCAAAGCCCAGAAATGCCACTCCTCCGTTCCCCGCGCGCCAACCATCATCACGATCATGGCAGCGATTGCGAGGGCGAGCGCGATGTTGATGGCATGGCGCATCGGCAGCATGATCGGCGCGCCCGACATGTTGCCGTTGAGCTTCGCAAACGCGATCACCGAGCCGGTAAACGTCACCGCGCCGATGGCGGTGCCGAGCGAGAGCTCGATCAGCGACTGCATCTTCACGCCATCGCCCTCGGCAATGTGGAAACTCTCCGGCGCGTAGAACGCCGCCGCCGCCACCGCCACCGCCGCGAGGCCCACGAGCGAGTGGAACGCGGCCACCAATTGCGGCATCGCCGTCATCTTGATCTGGCGCGCCGCGTAAGCGCCGATCCCGCCGCCGATGGCAACGGCAATTGCGATCAGCGCAAGCGTCGTCTGATCGAGCCCGTCGCCCACCAAAGCCAGCGTCACGACGACAGCAATCGCCATGCCGATCATGCCGAACGTATTGCCCTGGCGGCTGGTCTCGGGACTCGAAAGCCCGCGCAGCGCCAGGATGAACAGCACCCCGGAGACGAGGTAAAGCAGAGTTGCGAGTTCGGAATTCATCGAAGCCCCTAATTTCCGTTGCGCCGCCAGCGCGACCAACCCGACAGCATGGTCACCGCGGGTGCGGCAAAAAACACCAACGCCGCGAGCCAGGCCGGCCAATGCCACACTTCGGTGGCGCCGAGAAACGCCAGCACATTGCCGACAATCGGCACGAAAGCGAGGAAGAAGCCGACAAACGCCGAGGGCCAGGTCGGCCAGTCCGTGGTCTCTCGGATCCAATCGCTGACGAAGGTGATCTGCAACAGGCACAGCGCCACCCAGGCAAGCGCTATCAGGCAACCGAGCCCAAGCACACGGTTTGCGCTGACCTGGAAACGGGCCATTTCCTCGCGCGCGCGGGTGCGGTCGAAAGTGTGCGGCGCAACGCGCGGTTCATCGCTCAGCCGGGCCAACGCGCGCTGCGCGGCTTGGCGCAGTTCGTCGTCGCCCGC
>DPWD01000017.1:4402-4690 GCA_003526465.1 Hyphomonadaceae bacterium | reverse complement strand
GCTCATGGTAGGCGACACCGCCGCCGATGTTGCCGCCGCGCGCGGCGCTGGCGCGCCGGTGATCGCGGTCGCTTTCGGCTACAGCGACGTCAGCGCCGAAAGCCTCGGCGCTGACGCGCTGTTACGCCAATTTTCTGATCTTGCGCCGGTCAGCCGCCGCCTTCTTGCGGCGCGCCCCTGAAAACCTGTGTGCTTACGCGGCGCCCACCAGGCCGCGCATGCTAGGGCGCGAGCGCGCGTTGGCGTCCTCGCGTCTGGTTGGAAAGCCGTTCACCATGTCGCTGCGCA
>DPWD01000017.1:0-4388 GCA_003526465.1 Hyphomonadaceae bacterium | reverse complement strand
TTGTAGCCGCGCTCGCGCCAATATTCCTCGATCCGCTGCTTCAAGCGCTTGGCGCCGTCGACATTGCAGAAGTCGTAATCCATACCGCTCCACCTTGAAGTGCCGGCCCGGCGGCTCAAGCCCGGACTCTCATCGGCCGCGCGAAATCCGCTCCGCGCTTGCGTCAGCCCCAGCCTTCGCTCTCGCCAGCGCACCATGTCCGCCAAGCGAGGCGCAGATGTGGCAAGTTCGCGGTGGCCCGGCCACGAAGCCACCGCCCCTCCATACAGGGCGCCCCGCCAAGCGTCGCGGCAGAACAACCCAAAACCGTGTTGCGCCAAATGGTTATTGCCTCGCGCGCGAAATCCATACCCTGCTGGAGTGCAAAAGAGCCGCCACCCCATCCAAAAACGCAAGGCTCGGGGGTGGGGCCGGGAGAGGTAACCCCTCAGGTTGCGTCCTTGGCCGGCGCTGGAGGCAAGAGGACGCGCCAAGGTGGTCCGATTCACACGAGCCGATCACGCACGGCCAGCGCAGGCCAGCTCAGCGGACCTCCCAAGGCGATTCGATTTCGGCCGGAATTCCAAATGGCAACGTATTGACGCCAACCGCAAAACGCGCGTGCAGCCCCGCCTGCCCAAACACTTCAACGAATAGATCAGACGCTCCGTTTGCGACGCGCGGTTGATCGTGGAAGTCGTCGGCGCTCGCCACAAACGCCCCCACCCGCAAACACTGACGCACGCGATTGAGCGATCCCCCGCAAGCGCTACGAAGCAGCGATAGAACATTCAACCCCGCGGCGCGCGCTGCCGCATACCCTTGCTCGATGCTCAGTTCGGCGCCCACCCGGCCACGCGCCGCCTCGCCGCCAAGGTTTGCTGGCCCCAAGCCGGCGAGATAAAGCGTTCGGCCAGAGCGCCGAAACGGCGCGTATGTTGCGACTGGACGCGGCGGCTCTGGCAATTCAATGCCCAAGAGCTGCAACCGCCGCTCCGGCGAACCATGCCTTGCCGGCGTCTCAACTTGAGCATGGGCTGAACCCGCAAGCACTGCGCCCCCTAACAGAGCGATCACGCCGCGCCGCGCATAGAGGCTGCTCATACTTGTCTCCCCGCCCAAACCGCCGCGAAAACCCGTAAGAAATTGCCGCCTACGAACTTGACGACGTTGTTCTCGCCATATCCGCGGCGCAACAACTCAGACACGAGAAGCGGCATCTGCCGATAGCTGGTGAACACCGGCTTGTAATTGGCGTCCATGTCCGTGCCCATCGCGACGTGGTCAGACCCAAGCGCCTCGCTGAGTTCGAATATGCGATCCACATAATCGTTCATCGTGGCCGCGCCGATCCCGGCGGGCCACGCGCCGATCACGCCACCGCGCTCCGCGATCGCCCGCGCCAACCCTTCGCTCAGAAAACGCGGATGCGTCGCGCCATGCCCCTGCAAGTGCGTGTGCGAGCACATCATCGGGCGCGCGCCAACGTCCAGCGCCATTGAAACGGCGGGCTCGGCGGCGTGCGCGAGGTCCACCACCATGCCAAGGCGATCCATCTCGCGGATAACATCGACGCCAAAAGGCGTTAGTCCGCCACGCACCGCAGGCGCGGTTTGAATGTCGCCCAATTCGTTGGAGCGATAGTGAACGAGCGTTATTGAGCGAACACCGTCTTCAAACGAGCGGGCGACGTTGGCGATATCGCCATCGAGAAAATCGCCGCCTTCAACCGTAATGAGTGCGGCCACGCCTCCCGCGCCCTTAATCCGCGCGAAGTCTGACGGTTCGGCGACGATTGTGGCGCCGTGCTCCGCGACCATGGCCCGGAGGCTTGCGAGTTGCCGTTCATAACTCGCGCGCGCCTCGCCAGGTGCAAAGGCGCGCGTTGAAGCGAGCCCCTCCCCTTGAAGGTCGAGCGTCTGGAAATCCGCGACCAGCGAGAAGCTGCCGCCGCACACCAGCCCCGCGCGCATATCGTTGAATGCGGCGTCCTCCGATGGACCGCGGGCCGAGAACGCCACCAGAGCTGGGCTCAAGCCGGTCGCCCCCCGGATGAAGGTGCGGCCGGGGTGAGCGTGGACATCGATTGCTGGATTTTGGCGCAAGAGAGCGCGGGCCTGCACAAGGAAGCGCTCGTCGGGCTCGAACCCCAAGGGCGCTTCTTTTGGCTGCAAAGCGCGCAACCCGACAAATGCAGCGCCTGTGGCCGCTAGCGCCCCAACGCCGCCAATCAGGAGATATCTGCGTCTCATACCCGCCACCTCGCACCGGCGCGCGCCTGCACGCCCCGCATTCTCGACTAGTCGCATTTGTAACTATATAGTCCGGACCGCGCAATGAGCAGACCCCCTGTGGAGTACGACCTTGAAACTGGCGCCTTTAACCCGCGGGTGCATTGCAAATAGGTGTGTCCACACGCCTAATCCGCGCCGTAGCGGCATCGGCTTGGACGTCGTTCACAGAGCGCCTGAATCATGAGCACGCCCAAGCAAGAGCTTCTCGCGCCACCGCTGCGTCTCAGCGATTATCTTCCCTATCATCTCACCGTTGCCGCTAACGCTGTGTCAAACCTGATAGGCGGCGCCTACAGGGCGCGCTTTGGGCTGACCGTTTGGCAGTGGCGGGTGCTGTGCACACTCGGCGCCGAGGGCGCGATGACCGCACAAGACGTGGTCGCGCTTTCCGCGATGGACAAAGTCACGGTGAGCCGCGCTATCCAGGGTTTGCGTCAACGTGGGCTCGTCAGCCGGGTGAAATCGAAGGCCGACGCGCGCGCCTTCGATTTGCATCTGACCGCCCATGGACGCACGACTTATCAAGAGATCGCGCCGGTCGCCTTGAGCTACCAAGACCAAATTCTGGACGACCTGTCCCCTGAAGAGCGACGCATGCTGTTGGAGTTGCTCAGGAAAGTTTGCGTCAAAGCCCGGCAGCTGGCGCCTGACGAATGATCTTTTGTCCCTGCCACGCACATTGACACACGACGCCATAGTTGCAAATGTTACCAAATGCTGCCGGGTCGGTGCCGGGCGGCGGGGTAGTCGATCTGCCCCAAAATGATCGTTTGTGACTGGTTATGGACAATGCGATCAAATTCGCGTAACTTTGATCATCGGCCAGAGAGTCGACCGGGGAGGACAATATGAGCGGGCAGAAGCGGCCATTTGGTCTGAGTTTGTTGGGTGCAAGCGCCCTTGCGGCGATCTTCACGGCGCCAGTTGGCGTGGCGGCCGCGCAAGAGGGCGCCGAAGCCACCGACGAGATCGTGGTGACCGCCAGACGCCGCGAAGAGACGCTGCAATCGGTGCCCTTGTCGATCGAGATCGTCCGCGCCGTCGGCGCGTCGGGCGCTTTGCTCAACGTCAATGCCGGGGCGACGACGGTCCGCGGCGCTGAACTCGAGATGCGCGCGCGCCCAGCCGATGGCCTCGAATTCAACGTCGGCGTCGCCTATACCGATTCCGCCTACGATTCGTACAATTTCGCGCTTCTCGGGCTGATCGGCATCAATCCCAATTTGGCCGGCACGCGCCTGCAATATGTCTCGGAATGGCAGACCAATGCCGCGCTGCAATATGTGTTCCCGGTGAGTTCCGGATTGGATTGGTTCAGCCGCATCGACTTCGCCTACCAATCCGACCAAAGCGCCGTGCAACCGGCCAACGCCTTTGTCGGCGACGCCACCATCGTCAATGTGCGCACCGGCTTCGACTTCAACAACGTCTCGCTGCGCATCTTCGCCAACAACGTGACCGAGGAAGATTCCGCCCTCGCGGGCGTCTTCCTGCCCGATCCGGGCCAGCAATACGATTATGTCCGCAGGCAACTCGGGATCGGAGGCGCTCCGCTAATCGGCCGCGCGCTGTTCGGCGGCCTCGTCACCTCGCGTCCGCCGCGCTCCATCGGCGCCTCTGTCAGCGTACGCTTCTAGTGTTCCCTCTCGACCGCAACGCCGGCGGCTCGCAGTTCATGCGTCAACGCGCGGCTATCGTCACGCAGTGGATCGAGCCCCGCGATCGCGACGAAGGCGGGCGGCAATCCGCGGAGGTCGGCCAGAACCGGCGAAGCGAGCGGGTTAGCGCGGTCGGCTGCATCGCGCAGGTAGAGCGACATGAAGAAGTCCAGGGCTTCCGCCCCCAAGCCGTAGTTTCCGTCGCCAAAGAGGCGATAGGATTCCGTGTCGGTGCGCATCGCGTAAACGCCATAGAGTAGAAGCAGGAATCTGGGCAACGCCAAGCCGCCATCACGCATCATCAACGTTGCGGCCATGGCGAGGTTGGCCCCGGCGGACGCCCCGCCAAGCGCGATCTTGGATGGATCGACGCGAAGCGCCCTTGCGTGTTCTTGCGCCCAGAGAGCTGCCGCGACGCAATCCTCGACCGGAGCCGGAAACTTCACCTCCGGCGCCA
>DPWD01000400.1 GCA_003526465.1 Hyphomonadaceae bacterium | reverse complement strand
GCTCGCGCTCTATGCGCAGGCGAACTGGGCGTTCGCCGAGGATTGGCGCCTGGTCGCCGGCCTGCGCGGGGAAGAGGTGCGCTACGATTATGATAACGATGCGCCTACGGACGATGTGGGCCGGTTCCGCCGCGTGGCCGATCGGGTGGATGAATTCTCGGCGTTGACGCCGCGGCTTGGCGTGGTGTGGACGCCGGGCGCCGATCACACGCTGTGGCTCAATCTCGCGCGCGGGGCGCGCCCGCCGCAGATCACCGATCTCTATTCCCTGCAGACGACGCAAGTCCCGGGCGAGCAGGGCGTCGAGACGCTGGATTCGGTGGAATTGGGTTGGCGCGGCGCGCTTGGCGCGGCGTCGTTCGAGATCGCGCTCTATCACATGGACAAGAGCGACACATCGTTCCGCAGCGCCGATGGCTTTACGGTTACGGATGGGCGCACGCGCCACCAGGGCGTGGAGATTTCCGCCTTTGTTCCGCTTACGGATGAATGGGAGATCGCCGGCTGGCTCACCTATGCGCGCCACACTTATCGCTTTTCCGATCCCTCGACGCGGGCGGGGGAGAGCATTTCAGCGGGGGACGATGTCGATTCCGCGCCGCGCTGGCTGTGGAACGCGCGCGCGATCTGGCGCCCGCATGACGCGCTCGAAGCTGAGCTGGAATGGGTTCACATGGGCGAATACTTCACCAACGCGGCCAATACGCGCGCCTATCCGGGCCATGATTTGTTCAATCTGCGCGCGGATTGGCGGGTGAGCGAGGCCGTTTCACTCAACGCCGCGATCCGCAATCTCACCAACACGGACTATGCCGAGCGCGCGGACTTCGCGTTCGGCGCTGATCGCTATTTTCCCGGCGAGGATCGTGCGGTGACGATTGGCGTGCGGGCGCGGCGCTAAAGTCTGGTCGGTTGAGATTCAGGCTCGTCATCACCGATCCCCGGATTGCGCGCAGCGCAATTCCGGGGCCCATAACCTCGACCGTGTTGTGATCATGGGTCCCGGGATCGTTGCTTCGCAACGACCCGGGAATGGGTGGTGTTTCAATTCGATGGAAATGAGCGCTAGACGCCCGGGCGCCAGCCCATAATGGCAAGCATCACAAGGAAGCCGATCACATAAGCGGCCGGCAGCCACCACGCCGCGCGCAGCCAGCCCATGACGGATTTGGCTTCCGGAAACATGTTGGAGACGGCGACGCCGGCCGATGAGCCGAACCAGATCATCGAACCGCCGAAGCCGACGGCGTAAGCCAACATGCCCCAATCATAGCCGCCTTGATTGAGCGCCAGCGCGGTCAGCGGAATGTTATCGAACACGGCCGAAATGAAGCCCAATGAAAACGTGGTTTCCCAAGATGGCGGCGGCAACGCCTCCACCGGCATAAGCGATGCGCACAGCACGAGCGCAAGCAGGAAGCATGCGCCCTTGGCCGCCTCCGGCAGAACCGCCCAATCGGTCTTGCGCGCGAGCGCGGAGAGAAGGATCGCGCCCCAGACCGCGGCGCCGATCACGGGAAAGAGGTCCGAGACGTGCGGCGCCAGAATATTGGTGATGACATTGGCGCCGATGGCGGCGACGAGAATGAAGACGACGATCCATATGCGCGCCCAATCGGCTTTGATTTCACCGACATCGTGCTTGAGGATGGGCTGATATTTCTGCTGCGCGCGCGCGGCGGGAATGGCGAACACCGCAAAGCAGGCGAGCGCGCCGACATAAGCGTGCAACACGTCGAGCGGGCTATGGCCAGCGATCCAGATCATGGTGGTGGTTGTATCGCCCACAACGGAGCCCGCGCCGCCGGCGTTCGCGGCCGCGACGATGGCGGCGAGAAAGCCGAGCTGCACTTTTCCCTTATAGACATGGCGCGCGGCGGTCGCGCCGATCAGGGCGCCGGCGATGTTGTCGAGAAACGCGGAGAGCACGAAGACGAGCGCGAGCAGAACAAGTCCGCCGGTCCAATCGTCGGGCAATATATCCGGCGCGAGATCGGGCAGATTGCTTTGTTCGAAATGGCGCGAGAGGAGCGCAAAGCCGGTGAGCAGCAGGGCCAGATTGGCGATGATCACCCATTCATGCGCGAGGTGCGCGGCGAGGCCCGGCGCGCCCGCTTCGCCGTGAAAGCCCGTGAAGACGAATTTGTAGGCGATGATGGCCGTGAGGCCGATCAGCGCGACGCTCAGCGTGCGATGATGGAAGAGCGCGACGCCAAGCAGGGTCGCGCCGAAGAGGTAGAATTCGAGCGGCGCGTTGAAGAGCGTGATCGGCTGCATGGATGGATTTTAGATTTCGGGCCGAGGCGGGCAAGGGGAATCGGCCGCGGGCGTCGACGCGGCGACCATCACCGCTCGAAGAGATCGCCCGTGCCCGCGCGCCGCTTTTTCTTCACGCCGGAATGATTGCCGTAGGTCGGCCAGGAGGGCTCGTACGCTTCCGCCTGCGCACCCCATGCGGTCCAGCCTTTGCGCGTGCCGCGGGCGAAGAGCTCTAAATAGGGGCCAGTGCTGCACGCCTCGATGATGTCGTAGGTTTCGTCGGGTTTGCGCGAGTGCTCGCGTTTGCGGGATGGAATAATGTTGACCTGCCGGCGGCCCGCTTCGCGTGTGCGCGCGTTCTTGCCCTTGACGCCAAAGAGGAGAAGTTCCGTGACGTTGCGAAAATAGAAACCGACGCCGCGACCATCGGGACCGCCATCCTTGCGCGTCTTGTACCAGACGATGTTTGATTTGTAGGTGAAGCCCCAGGCTGACATTACGCGGAGGCCATCGGGAAGGAGTGCGTTTGGAACCCAGAGATAAAGGTGGCTGGTGTCTGCGCCATAATCGCCAATCGGCAGCGCGGCGATTTCATCCACGCTCATCGTCGAATAGCGCGCGAGGCGCTTGTGCTCCGGCGCCATCTTTCCGGTGCGGTTGGTGAATTGCCATGGCGGATCGGCGAGGATCGTGCCGAAGCGG
>DPWD01000334.1 GCA_003526465.1 Hyphomonadaceae bacterium | reverse complement strand
GCCGCCCGTCACCTCGTTCGACGGCTTGTGGCCGGCGGCGGTGTTGGAAGCGAGCAGGAAGGTCGCGTAGGTGTCGGCGACGAGATCGACGGCCTCGATTGGGCGCTGCTTCGCCTCGACCGCCCGCTCGGGCGAGAACATGGCTTCGCGGGCGTGCGCAATCTGACCGGCGAAGGACGCGCGGCGGCGCGCGCGGCCGACCTCTACCAGGCCGGCTATGCCTGGGATACTGGCGATACGCTTGCCGCCAATGTCAGGTGCCATCTGGCCGAGGTGTTCGCGGACAACACCTTCACGCATGAGTGCGACACCACGCACGGCGATTCCGGCTCGGCCCTGCTGGCCAGAAGCAATCGGGGGTTCGACGTCATCGGCGTCGATTCCAGCTTCCGCTCCAATCCGAATGGACCGTTCCTCTATATCGCCGTCAGCGCGGCTTCGTTCCAGGCTGTGGTCGCCGATTTCGTCGCTGGCAGGACGGGCCTGCCCGTGGCGCGGCCAGGCAAGCCGGCGCGGCGATAAAGCGTTCAAGAGCGTGCGGGAGCTTTCGCGCTTTCCCCCTCCCCTCGCGGGGAGGGGGTCGCGCCTCGATCCCGTCGAACGCGATGCCCCGAAAGCCGCATTGAAGTGCGCCTCCTGCATCGATAGTGTCCGCGCCCTCATGCCCGACACCGCAACACCCGCCGTCACTTTCGCCGCCATCGAAGCCGCCGCCGAGCGGCTGCGGGGGCGCATCGAGCGCACCCCGACGCTTCACTCGCGCACGCTTTCGGAAATGACCGGCGCGGAGGTCTGGGTCAAATTCGAGAATTTGCAATTCACCGCCGCCTTCAAGGAGCGCGGCGCGCTCAACAAATTGATGCAGATGTCGGCGCCGGAGAAGAAGCGGGGCGTCATCGCCGCCTCCGCCGGCAATCACGCCCAGGCGCTCGCCTACCATGCTCAGCGGCTCGGCGTGCCGACCACCATCGTTATGCCGAGCGCCACGCCGTTCGTGAAGGTCGAGCAGACCCGCCATTGGGGCGCGGATGTCGTGCTCCATGGCGACACTTTCGATGACGCTTACGCCCACGCCTTCGCCTTGTGCGAACAGCGCAACCTCGTGTTCGTGCATCCGTTCAACGATATCGAAATCATGATCGGCCAGGGCACGGCCGCGCTCGAGATTCTGGCCGATGCGCCCGACATAGACACATTGGTGGTCCCGATCGGCGGCGGCGGGTTGATCGCTGGCATGGCCATCGCGGCCAAACATCTGAAGCCAGACATCCGTATTATAGGCGTCGAAGCGGCGATGTACCCCTCGTTCTCGGCGCGGCGGCGCGGAACCAATGCCAAAGCAGGAGGGCAAACCATCGCCGAGGGCATCGCCGTCAAACAGGTGGGCGATCTGACCTTCGCGGCGGCGAACCATCTGATCGAAGACATCGTGCTGATCGAGGAAGCCGAGTTCGAACGCGCGGTGGCGCTTTATGCGACCATAGAGAAAACGGTGGCTGAAGGCGCGGGCGCGGCGGCGCTGGCGGCGCTGTTGACGGCCCCGGAGAAGTTCCGCGACCGCAAATGCGCGCTGGTGCTTTCCGGCGGCAATATCGACACGCGGATATTGGCGTCGGTGCTGGAGCGTTCGCTGGTGCGCGAAGGCCGCATCTCGGTGCTGCGCTTCATCGGCGATGACCGCCCCGGCATTCTCGCCACCGTCGCCCACATCATCGGCAACGCCGGCGGCAACATTCTGCAGGTCTCGCACCATCGCATGAATCTGCAGGCGCCGATTAAGGGCGTCGAGTTCGATGTCGAGATCGAAACCCGCGACGCCGCCCATACCGCCGAAATCGTCACGGCGCTGACCGAAGCCGGCTATACGGCGCGCCGCCTTTGACCGGCGCGCTCGCACAAGTAGCGGCGCGTTATGCGGTGGCGATAACCCCGGCCATGGAAGCGCTGATCGACGCAAGCGATCCCGCCGATCCGATCGCGGCGCAATTTCGCCCCGATGCGCGCGAGCTTGAGGTATCGCCAGACGAATGCGGCGATCCGATCGGCGATGGCGCCTACACGCCGGTCAAGGGCGTGGTGCATCGCTATCCCGATCGCGTGTTGCTGAAGCCGCTGCATATCTGCCCGGTCTATTGCCGCTTCTGCTTCCGGCGCGAAATGGTGGGGCCCGATGGCGATGGCACGTTGAGCGCCGCCGAGCTGGATGCGGCGCTGGCTTACATCGAGGCGCATCCCGCAATCTGGGAGACGATCCTCACCGGCGGCGATCCGTTTATGCTCTCGGCGCGGCGCGCACGCGAGATCAGCGAACGGCTCGGCGCCATCGAGCACGTGAAGATCATACGCTGGCATACCCGCGTGCCGGCGGTGGATCCGGCGCGGGTGACGGCGGAATTCGTGGACGCCATAAAGACGCAGGGCGCAGCCACTTACGTCGTGCTGCACGCCAATCACGCGCGCGAGCTCACGAACGAAGCGCGCGCGGCCATCGCCCGCATCGTCGACGCTGGCATTCCGATGCTTTCGCAAAGCGTGCTGCTCAAGGGCGTGAATGACAATGCGGATACGCTGGAGGCGCTGATGCGCGCTTTGGTGGAGGCGCGGGTGAAGCCCTATTATTTACACCATCTCGACAAGGCGCCCGGCACCTCGCACTTCCGCCGCAGCATCGCGGAGGGCCAGGCGCTAATGCGCGCACTGCACGCGCGCGCTTCGGGCCTGGCGCTGCCGAGCTACGTGCTCGATGGACCGGAGGGGAAGCGGAAGGTGGTGGTGTAAGCGGCGAGCGCTCAACGCTTCGCCCGCCCTATTCCCGCACCGCCACGAACAGCGCCCCGAACACCAGCAGCACGCCTGCC
>DPWD01000347.1 GCA_003526465.1 Hyphomonadaceae bacterium | reverse complement strand
CGCCCCGCGAGGGGGCGGGGGAGAGCAGCCATGAGCCGCCGCAAGAAGGGCGAGGACGTCTCCGGCTGGGTCGTGTTGGACAAAGCCGAGGACATCACTTCCACACAGGCGGTCTCCGCCGTGCGGCGCATCTTCAATGCCCAGAAAGGCGGACACGCCGGCACGCTCGATCCGCTTGCCTCGGGCGTGCTGCCGATCGCGCTCGGGGAAGCCACGAAAACCGTGCCTTGGCTGGTGGAAGCGCAGAAGACCTATCTGTTCACCATCAAATGGGGCGTCTCCACCGACACCCAGGACCGCGAAGGCAAGACCATCGCCGAAAGCGCCGCGCGGCCAATTCCTGACGCCATCCGCGCCGCGCTGCCGGCTTTCGTCGGCGAGATCGAGCAGATCCCGCCGCAATTCTCCGCCGTGAAGGTCGACGGCGAGCGCGCCTATGACCTCGCCCGCGCCGGCGAAACCCTCGATCTGCAGCCGCGCCAGGTCGTGGTATACGAGGCTGAATTGACCGGGACCGAGGGCGAGGATTTCGCGACGTTCCGGGTCCGCTCAGGAAAGGGCTTCTATATCCGGGCGCTGGTGCGCGATCTGGCGGCCAAGCTCGGCGTCGAAGGCCATGTCTGGAGGCTGCGGCGCACATCGGTGGGGCCGTTCCACGAAAATGACGCGGTAAGCCTCGACGCGCTCGAGGATTTGCGCCATAAGGGCGCCGCGTCAGAACGCCTGAAGCCCGTTGAGACCGCGCTGGACGACATCCCGGCGCTGGCCGTCAATGGCGAGGACGCGTTCAAGCTCAGACAGGGACGGCCCATCGTTCTCCTTCCGCATGTGATGGAGGCGCTGAAGCCGAAATTCCGTGACCGCACCATCGCCGGGCAGGACGCGTCCCGCGTGGCGTTGGCCTTGTTCGAAGGCAAGGCGGTTGCGCTGGGCGACGTGCGGGCCGGCCAATTCAAGCCGACGCGCGTGTTCCAACTCTAGACCTTAGAGGAGTCCCGATGTCGATTACCGCCGAGCGTAAATCAACGCTCATTCGTGAAAATGCCAAAGGCGCCAAGGATACCGGCTCGCCGGAGGTGCAGGTCGCCATCCTTTCGGAGCGCATCGCCAATCTCACCGAGCACTTCAAGACGCACAAGAAAGACAACCACTCGCGCCAGGGCCTTTTGAAGATGGTCTCGCAGCGCCGGCGGCTGTTGGATTATCTGAAAGCGCGCGACACCGGGCGCTATCAAGCGATCATCGAAAAACTGGGCCTGCGCCGGTAGGGGCTGGTTCTAACCCTCTCCCCTTGAGGGGAGAGGGCGGCGTTCGCTTGCGAACGCCCGGTGAGGGGCTGGCGCGACGCTCCAGACCTCGCGTTTCCCCTCATCCGTCATCGCGCTTCGCGCGCTGACACCTTCTCCCTTCAACGGGAGAAGGGAAGACGAAGCGCAACGGAATTCGCCGTTGTGCCTGCACGACCGCGGCGGCCGGGCATGGGGCCCGTCCGCCTGGAGTAAGATGAATGTTCAATACCAAATCCGTTTCCCTCGATTGGGCCGGGCGCAAGCTCACGCTCGAAACCGGACGCGTCGCGCGTCAAGCCGATGGCGCGGTGTTCGCCACCTGGGGGGAGACCGCACTTCTGGCCACCGCCGTGTTCGCCAAGGAAGCAAAGCCGGGCCAGGATTTCTTTCCGCTGACCGTGAATTACCAAGAGAAGTATTTCGCCTCCGGCCGCATCCCCGGAGGCTTTTTCAAACGCGAAGGCCGCCCGACCGAACGCGAAACGCTGCTGTCGCGCCTGATCGACCGCCCGATCCGCCCGCTGTTCGTCGATGGCTTCAAGAACGAAGTGCAAGTCATCATCACCGTGCTTTCGTGGGACAATGAAAACGAGAGCGACATTCTCGCCTTGGTGGCCGCGTCCGCTGCGCTCACCATATCGGGCGTGCCGTTCATGGGCCCGATCGCGGCCTCACGCGTGGGCTGGATCGGCGGCAAGCCGGTGCTCAACCCGACCATCGAGCAGATGAAGACGAGCGACCTCGATCTCGTCGTCGCTGGCACCGCCAACGCCATCATGATGGTGGAAAGCGAAGTGAAGGAACTCACCGAGGCGCAGATGCTCGAATCGCTGTCGCTCGCGCACAAGGGCATGCAGCCGGTGATCGACGCTATCATCGAGCTCGCGGAAAAGGCCGGCAAGGACCCGTTCGAGTTCGAGCCGGTGGACCTCGCGCCATTGCAGAAGAAGATCACCGATCTCGTCGGCGCCGATCTCGCAAGCGCCTACAAAGTCACCAAGAAGGACGAGCGTTACGCCGCCGTCGGCGCCGCGCGCGACAAGGCCAAGGCGGCCTTGGTGAAGAGCGATACAAATCCCGATGGCGTCGACGCCAATGTGTTCAAGGAAGCCTTCAAAGGCGCCGAGAGCGACATCGTTCGCGCGCGCATCGTGAAAGAGAAGGGCCGCATCGACGGCCGCGCCGTCGACAAAGTGCGCCCGATCGAATGCATGGTTGGCTTCCTGCCGCGCACGCACGGCTCGGCGCTGTTCACGCGCGGGGAAACCCAATCGATCGTGGTCGCAACGCTCGGCACCGCCGAGGACGAGCAATTCATCGACGCGCTCTCCGGCACCACCAAGGAGCGCTTCATGCTCCACTACAATTTCCCCCCTTACAGCGTCGGCGAAACCGGGCGCATGGGCGGGGCGGGGCGGCGCGAAATCGGCCACGGCAAGCTCGCCTGGCGCGCGATGAAAGCCGTGCTGCCGACGGCCGAGCAATTTCCATACACCGTGCGGCTTGTCTCCGAGATCACGGAGTCGAACGGCTCGTCCTCGATGGCAACCGTGTGCGGCGCCTCGCTGGCGCTGATGGATGGCGGCGTGCCGATTTCCGCGCCGGTCGCTGGCGTCGCCATGGGGCTCATCCTTGAGGATTACGGCTTCGAAGTGCTGACCGACATCCTGGGCGACGAAGACCATCTCGGCGACATGGACTTCAAGGTCGCGGGCACCGAGAAGGGCATCACCTCGTTGCAGATGGACATCAAGGTCGCCGGCATCACCGAGGAGATCATGAAGGTGGCGCTGGAACGCGCGCATGCGGGCCGACTGCACATCCTGGGCGAAATGGCGAAAGCCATGGACGCCCCGCGCGGCGAAGTCGGCAAGAACGCCCCGCGCATCGTGCAGATCTCGATCCCGGTCGACAAAATCCGCGACGTGATCGGCACTGGCGGCAAGGTGATCCGCGAAATCGTGGAAAAGACCGGCGCCAAGGTGAACGTGGAGGACGACGGCACCGTGAAAGTTGCTTCCGCCAACGCCGATTCAATCGAAGCCGCGGTGAAGTGGATCAAGTCGCTGACCAGCGAGCCGGAAGTGGGCCAGATCTACGAAGGCAAAGTCGTGAAGGTGATGGAGTTCGGCGCCTTCGTGAACTTCTTCGGCGCCAAGGACGGCCTGGTGCACGTGAGCCAGCTTGCGCGCGAGCGCGTCGAGAAGCCAAGCGACGTGGTCAAGGAAGGCGATGTGGTGAAGGTGAAGCTCTTGGGCTTCGACGATCGCGGCAAGACCAAGCTGTCGATGAAGGTGGTCGATCAGGCCAC
>DPWD01000284.1:5358-7267 GCA_003526465.1 Hyphomonadaceae bacterium | reverse complement strand
CGCGGATGGCGTCAGCGCCGGGAGCGCCGCCGGGCTCGCGCGTGAGCACGACATCGCGCCCCTGCCCGCGCAGAACCTCACCCAGTCCGCGTGCGAGCGTGGACTTTCCAGTCCCCTCGCCGCCTTCCAGCGTAATGAAGCGGCCACGTTTCATGGACCCTATGAAGGGCCGAACAGGGTCAGGCGCAAGCCTTCTCCGGCGCGCGCGAACCAGTTGGCGCGGCCAATGCGACGTCCGGCGACGAGCGGAAACTCTTGGCGCTGGAACCCAGGCCCCTCGACCACAAGGCGTGCAACCGCATCGCCCTCCCGGATCGGCGCTGGAAGCGGTCCATTATAGACGATATGCGCGTTGAGCCCGGCCTGCACGCCGCGCTGGCCGCCTATGATTATGGCGCGTTCCGCGACGAGCGGTACCGTACGACGGGAACCGAGCCGCACTTGCGCTTCGCCAATCTGTTGGCCAGCGGCAGCGACCTCGCTTACGCCGAAATCGTGGAAGGCCGTCGCCATCAGCCGCGAAGCCTCGCTACGTCGCTCGGCCATCGAGCGCAAACCGTTGAACACGATGATGCGCCGCTGCCCGTCGAGCACGGCCGAGCCGACCAGGCCGTATCCGGAATCGTCGGTGTGGCCGGTCTTGACGCCATCGGCGCCAGCGAACGCGCCGAGCAACGGGTTGCGATTTTCCTGCGTGTGATTGTTGTAGCGGAATTCGCGCTGCGAATAATAGCGGTAGAGGTCGGGGTAGGTGTTGATCAGATGCCGCGCCAGGCGCGCCAGATCGGCGGCGCTGATGACGTGGTCGGGATCGGGCAGGCCGGTCGTGTTGCGGAAGCGTGCGCTACGAAGCCCAAGCGCCTGAGCGCGCTGGTTCATCTCCGCGGCGAACGCCTCTTCCGAACCCGACACGCCCTCGGCTAGAACCAAGCACGCGTCGTTGGCTGAGACGATAATGAGGCCCTGCAGCAGGTCGCGCACGCTGACTTCGGAATTCAGCTCCAGGAACATGTGCGAGCCATCCGACATGGCGCCGTGGCGCCAGGCGTTCTCGCTCACGCGAAAGCGCGTATCGAGCGTGATCCGCCCGGCCTGCAGGCGCTCGGCGACGATCAGCACTGTCATCAGCTTCGACATGGAAGCCGGCGGAATGGGCGTTTCGCAATCGTCGCAATGGAGCAGAATGCCCGTGGCGCCGTCCATGATGGCGAGGTGGCGCGCCGGCGTCTCTAGTCGAAACGTCTGAGCTGCGGCCGGCGCGGCGCTTACGGCCGCCAACGCCAAGGCTGTAAGGATTCCGCGCATGCTGCCCCACTAAGGTTCCGAATCGAAGCCGGGTTGAAGCAAGCAAGCGCGGCGGGATTACGTCAACACGTCAGCGTGTCACCAGGGCGGCGTCGTAATAGCCGAGGTTGGAGAGAGTCGCCTGGGCGGCTTCGGCCTCCTCCCGGGTAGCGAACGGACCAACCCTGACGCGATGAACCTCGCCGCCTGAGGCGCTGGCGCGAACGTCAACGCTGACCGGCCCCGCTGCTTCAGCCGCCCTGCGCACCCGCTGGGCGTTGTCCATGTCCGCAAACGCGCCGACCTGCACATACAGCCCTCTCATGGAAGTTTCAGCGGGCAGGGGTTCTGGGTTGAGCGGGGACGGCGCCTGGGCTTGCGGCGCAGCCGGCTCTCCAGGGGCGGCGGATGCGCCACTTGCGTTCACCCGGCGCGGGGCAGGGCCGAGATAGCGCACATGGACCTGCGCGCCCCCTGCTCGCGCGAACCCCAGCACGGTCGCGGCGCCATGCGAGAGATCGATCAGGCGGGCGCCTACAAAAGGCCCCCGGTCGGTTACCCGAACGATGACTTCCCGTCCGTTTTCGAGATTGGTCACTTGGACCAATGAGTTGAGCGGCAAGGT
>DPWD01000284.1:0-5321 GCA_003526465.1 Hyphomonadaceae bacterium | reverse complement strand
CAGGAGGCGTGGCCGGTCTGGGCATAGCCCGGCTCCGGCGTTGGAACGTAAGTGCGCCCCGCCACTTGATAGGGCGGCCCCACCCGCTCGCGCTCAAGCCAGGGTTGGGCCCCCTGCTCGGCTTGCGGCTGCTCGACGGCGCTGGCCGGTGCGGAGGGTGTGCGCAAATCTATCGGGGCAGCGACGCTCTGGTCTCGGCCATAGCCATAGCTGCGCTCGTCCCCGCCGACGAGGCCGTTGTCCGCGCGCGTGGGCCCGACATAAACGATTGGCGCTGGATCGGCCGCCGCGGCGCCAGCGAAGCTCAACAGAAGCGCAAGCGTGATGGGGGCGAGGCGATGCATGGCGGCTCCGAAACGCGAAGCCGCCTCATATACATGGCCGGAATTGAGGCCGCGTAAGCTTTCATAGTTTTTTCAGGTTTACCATCGGNNGCTTGGCCGGTGTATTGGAAGCGCTGTTGTTGGAGGGGCCGGGAGTTCCGTATTCGTCATACGTGTTGATGCCGAAGCCCGAGCCGCTGGCGCCGCCCGCGCCATTGGTCACCGCCACGATGCTCCCGCGCTCGTCGGCGACCACATAGCGCCGGTCGCTCACGCCCGTCCCCTCGTACCACACCAAAGCCTCGTCCACGCCGGGCCCGAACACGAAGCGGCGCAGCAGCACGTTGGAGGAATTGTACTCCCCGATCATGCCATCGTACAAAAACCGCGTCACCGAGGCACCCCCGGCGGTCGCTCACGCAGGCCGTTCAAGCTCATCCAGCCAATCTTCCACGAGTGACCGATCCGGCCCCTCCCGCATCGCGGCGAGCTTGGTGCGCAGCAAGGACATGAGCGCCGCGTCGGCTCGAACATCGTATCGTCCGCGACGGTGCATCACGTACAAAACATCGATCATGGCCCGGACGGTTTGCTCACTCCTGGCTTCCTGCAACTTCGCGGTCAGGAAGGGCACAGCGCTCTCACCTCGCTCTGAGAGGACCTCGGCCAGTTCCAGGCGCGGCGGTTCCGCGCGTAGCTGGCTGCAAATGTAGATGACGTACTGCGTCTCCAGGTCCAGAGTTCGATACTCTTCGGTATCGCGCTCGATATGACGAGAAAAATAGGGCTTGGCGATCTGCGAGCAGACGCGGCGATCGATGTCGCTCGCGTACTGGGTGCATGCCGCAAGCACAGGCAACGCCAATAACAGAACCAATTGACGCATCATGGCCCGGTCGCCGTCGGGCACGATGCCGGTGGTGCAATCCCAATGTCGTCGCGCACTTGCCTCTGAACCTGAATCGCGGAGGATTCGAAGGTGTTGCCCTGATAGTAATGCTGGCCCCTCGCCACCGCCACCACGCTGGCCGCGCCGTAAGTAAGGGGATTTAGACCTTGGCTCATGCCTTGCTGCACATGATACAATTCATGCGCTAGCAGCGGCAAGTCGTTCATGACACCGCTGCGGAAGTAGATGTTGTTTCCAAAGGTCATGGCGGCGGCGTCGCCCGCTGGCATTCCGGGGAGCATGATCCCTGGA
Source organism: Hyphomonadaceae bacterium (assembly GCA_003526465.1). GTDB lineage: Bacteria > Pseudomonadota > Alphaproteobacteria > Caulobacterales > Aquidulcibacteraceae > Vitreimonas. The sequence continues at coordinate 3,797 of DPWD01000284.1, read as the reverse complement.
ATACGGCCCAGATTTACACGCGCGGCGTCCAGGGCCGATGGTGAAATGTAGGGCGCGAGGATCTGCTTCGTGCACTCGTTCAACTCCTCACCCTCCCCCTCGCCATCGCCCTCGCCGTCGCCATCCCCCCGGCCGGCGCCTTCGCTGGTTCCTGCCGCGCCGCCGGCGGCGAACCCCATCATGATGATCGGGTGGTCGCGGCTGTTCTGGCAGGCCCGGCAAGGTTGGCCGGTGACGACGATGGGTTTTTCCTCCTTAACGCCCCCGCCGAAGCCGGGTCCGCGGCCCGCGCTCGGAGAATGGTTGATCGCGGCGGGACGGAAGGTGAAGCCGCGCTCGAGCAACCCGCTGGGGTCGATTGCGTTCACCGGATCGTTCCCAACGTACCCGTACAGATTCATCCCGCCCGCAAACCCGATCGGGTCGGTTTGCAGGAAGCGGCCTAGGCTGGGGGAATAGGCGCGGGCTTTGTAGTGGTAGAGCTGGGCTTCCGGCAGCCAGGCTTGGCCGGTGTATTGGAAGCGGCTGTTGTTGCTTGGACCGGGGGCGCCGTATTCGTCGTAGCTGTGGATGCCGAAGCCCGAGCCGCTGGCCGCGCCCGCGCCATTGGTCACCGCCACGATGGACCCGCGCTCGTCGGCGACCAGATAGCGGCGGTCGCCGGTTCCCGTCCCCTCGTACCACACCAAAGCCTCGTCCACGCCGGGGCCGAACACGAAGCGGCGCAGCAACACGCTGGCGCCGCCCGCATCCACGCCAATTCCGCGATCATGTCGGTCCCATCGTACAGGAAACGCGTGGCCACGCCACCGCCCACGCTCTCGCGCAACCGCCCCGCCGCATCGTAGGCGCCGTGGCGGATGGGGTGAGATTCGAACTCACGGTGGAGTTGCCCCCACGCCGGTTTTCAAGACCGGTGCCTTAAACCGCTCGGCCACCCATCCGTTCAGGTCAGCGCAGCGCCTCGACAAAGGCGGCTTGCGTCTTGGCGCCGATATCGTCGAGCGTGACGCCTTCAGCAAGTTCAATCAGGCGCATTGGCCCAGTCCCGTGCTTGTCGATCTCGAACACGCCGAGATCGGAGATCACCAGATCGACCACGCCGACGCCGGTCAGCGGCAACTCGCATTGCTTCAAGAGCTTCGGCGCGCCCTCTTTCGAAGTGTGCTCCATCACCACCACCACGCGCTTGACGCCGGCGACCAGGTCCATCGCCCCGCCCATGCCTTTGACCATCTTGCCCGGCACCATCCAGTTCGCCAGATCGCCGCGCTCGGACACTTCCATGGCGCCGAGGATCGAGAGATCGATGTGGCCGCCGCGGATCATGGCGAATGAGTCCGACGAGGAGAAATACGAGGTCTTCTTCAGCGCGGTAATGGTCTGCTTGCCGGCGTTGATCAGGTCGGCGTCGACCTCGTCGTCATACGGAAACGGCCCCATGCCGAGCATGCCGTTCTCGCTCTGCAGCGTCACTTCCATGCCGGCAGGGATGTAATTCGCGACCAGCGTCGGGATGCCGATGCCGAGATTGACGTAGAAGCCGTCGCGCAATTCGCGCGCGGCGCGCTGGGCAAGTTGATCGCGGGACCAGGGCATCATTTGTTCTCCCGCTTGCGCGTAGTGCGCTGCTCTATGCGCTTCTCGAAACTCCCCTTCACAACCCGATCCACATAGATCCCCGGCGTATGAATAGCATCCGGATCAAGCTCGCCGGTGGGAACGAGTATCTCCACTTCCGCCACGCACTTCTTGCCCGCACTCGCCATCATCGGATTGAAGTTGCGGGCGGTTTTGCGGAAGATGAGGTTGCCTTCGTGGTCGCCCTTCCAGGCCTTCACCAAAGAGAGATCGGCGACCAGGCCGGTTTCGAGCACGTAAGTCTCGCCGTTGAAACTTTTCGTTTCCTTGCCTTCGGCGACCAGCGTGCCGACGCCGGTCTTGGTGTAAAAGCCGGCGATGCCGGCGCCCCCTGCCCTGCAGCGTTCGGCCAAGGTGCCTTGGGGGTTGAACTCAAGCTCCAACTCCCCGCTCAAATACTGGCGCGCGAATTCCTTGTTCTCGCCCACGTAGGACGAGATCATTTTCCTGATCTGCTTGGTCTCCAAGAGCAGCCCCAGGCCCCAGCCGTCAACGCCGGCATTATTGGAGATGACGGTGATGCCCTTCACCCCGGTGTCGCGGAGCGCGACGATGAGATTCTCCGGAATGCCGCAAAGCCCGAAGCCGCCGCTCATAATGGTCATGCCGTCGAAGGTCAGCCCCTCGAGGGCGGACTTCGCGTCGGGATAGACCTTTTTGACCATGGGAAGCGCGCCTTTCGGCGCTTCTGTTACGGGGCCTCGCGCGGCGGCGCAACATGTCCCCAAAACAGTTGCGCCGGCGGCTGAGCCGGCCGCCGGCGCTTCTGTTTCGCCCCGGGATTGGGACGAGAACTTGGCCCCGGATCGAGCGAGGGACGAAAATTCGTCCGGAACCGGGGCGGATGAAACACCAGGCCGGTTGAACGGCGCCTGAACGGGCTTTTCAGCCGCTTTTCGGGAAAATTTCCCATGCCGCCAGCACCGCCTCGGTGTGGGCCCCCGGCGTCGGCGCGGGCCCCTGCACCGCACTCGGGGTGCGTGAAAAGCGCGGCGCCGGGCCGGGCTGGGTGACGCCGGACACCTCCACGAACGTGCCCCGGGACGCATTATGGGGATGCGCGGGCGCTTCGGCCATCGAGAGAACGGGTGCAAAGCAGACATCGCTGCCTTCCATGAGCGCACACCATTCGTCGCGTGTTTTGGTTTTCATGATTGCGGCGAGTTTGGCCGATAGGCGCGGCCACGCCGACCGGTCCATATGCGCCGCGAATTCAGGATCGCCGGCCAATCCGGTCTTCGCCAACAATTCGGCGTAGAATTGCGGCTCGATCGAGCCGATCGAAACCCAGCCGCCATCCTTGCATTCATAGGCGTCGTAGAAGTGCGCGCCGCCGTCGAGAAAGTTGGAATCGCGTTCATCGCTCCACAGGCCGGAGGCTCGCATGCCGTAAAAGGTCGCCATCAGCGAGGCGGCGCCGTCGGTCATAGCCGCATCGATGACTTGGCCCTTGCCCGAACGCTGGGCTTCGAACAAAGCAGCGCATATGCCCATAGCGAGGTAAAGCGCGCCGCCGCCATAATCGCCGACCAGATTGAGAGGAGGCGCAGGCGGGGCATCCTTGCGTCCCATCGCATGAAGCGCGCCGGTCAGGGCAATGTAATTGATGTCGTGCCCTGGCGCCTGCGCGAGTGTTCCGCTCTGACCCCAGCCGGTCATGCGCCCGTAGACGAGCCGCGGGTTGCGCGTCAGCGCCTGGTCTGGCCCGAGCCCCAGCCGCTCCATCACTCCTGGGCGGAACCCTTCCACCAACACGTCCGCCTTGGCGATCAGCGCCAGCGCCGTCTCCACGTCGGCCCCCGCCTTGAGATCGAGCACAACTGAGCGCCGCCCGCGCGAGGTTACGTCGTATTTTGGCGCACCCTTTGGGGTTCCCCCGCGCGCGCCAGAGCCGCGGTCGATCCGCACCACGTCCGCGCCCATGTCGGAAAGCAGCATGCAGCAGAACGGCCCTGGGCCGATGCCGGCGAATTCCAACACTTTCACCCCATTCAACGGTCCCGATGCCATGCGTCGCTCCATTAATCTTGCCGTTTGCTTCCTTGCCCGATCAGCCCTTAGTTGCAACCCGCGCCGCGTGGGCGCCGGAGCGTTAACCCTTGCGGATCGTGGTTCGCAGCGCGGACGCGCGCCAAGCGCGCGACGCCCAGGCCCGG
>DPWD01000007.1 GCA_003526465.1 Hyphomonadaceae bacterium | reverse complement strand
CGCGACGGGCGCATGGCGTTCGTCCGCTCGCCCGACGGCATCTCCATCGAGCTGCTGCAGGAAGGCGCGGCGCTCGCGCCGGCGGAGCCCTGGGCGTCGATGGCGAATACTGGGAGTTGGTAGGTGGGCGCTTCTATTCATCCTTGCCCCACAATCTCCGTCATTCCGGACGCGCGGAGCGCGATCCGGAACCCAGGGGATCGAAGGACGCGCTGTTTGCCCCTGGGTTCCGGGCTCGGCCTCCGGCCGCCCCGGAATGACGGAGATGGACATGGTTTGAGGGGGCGCGATCACGGGACCCTCCTCCCATGATGCGTTCCGACGCCGCGTGGCTGGGCGAGGCGCTTGCGCGTCTCGATCCCGCCGACATCTCCCCTGTGCTCAATCTCGGCAGCTCCAGCGCCAAGCACCGCGAGATTGACCAGCCCTACATCCACGAACTCGTGTTCGCCCCGCTCGCCGCGCGCGGCGTTGCCGTGATCCATTCGGACATCAAGGCCGCCGAGGGCGTCGATATCGTGGCCGACATTTTCAGCGACGAGGGTGTCGCCGCCATGCGCGCGCGCGGCCCCAAAGCGGTGTTGTGCACGCACATGTTCGAGCACGTGACCGACCGCGAAGAACTCTCGCGCCGCATTCTTTCGCTCGTGCCGCCCGGGGGGCTGTTCTTCGTCACCGTGCCGTCGAGCTATCACCAGCACAACGACCCGATCGACACCATGTTTCGCCCCAGCCCCAAAGAACTCGCGGCGCTGTTTCCGGGGCAGACGATATTAGAGCAGCGCGAACTGATCGGCGGCTCGTACTGGATGCATGTGCGCAAGCGCCCGGTGACATTGTTCTTCCGCCACTTCCTGCGCTTCTGGTTCCCGTTCCTGGGCTGGAATGCATGGAAGCGTTCGATGGGAAAACTGTACTGGCTGTTCCATCCGTACAAAGTGGCGGCGGTGGTGGGACGGAAGGCGTGAGCGGGAGTCTACTGGCGTATGCGGCCCCAAGGTGATAACATTGGAAATTCCTAGCTACCGTTCGAACCGGAGAATTCCATGGCGGACAACGGCCGCATAAGCAAAGCGCTGATTGAGAAAATCGGCGACCTGCCGAGCGAGCGCATCGCCGAGGTCGAGGACTTCGTCGACTTTATGCGCGCGCGCTATTCCCGCGCCCTCGCGGACGCCAGCCTCGCTGCTTCTGAGCCGGCCTTCGCCCAAGTCTGGGGCAATCCCGAAGACGACGCCTACGATGCCTTATGAGTTCGGCGAGGTCGTCCTCGTCCCGTTCCCGTTCACCAATCAGTCGGCTGCAAAGCAACGCCCCGCCGTGGTCGCTTCGTCGCGCCGCTATGGATTCGAGCTGCCTGACGTTGTTCTGATGGCGATCACATCGCAACTCCGCCCAACTCCCGCCTTCGGTGAGGTCTGGCTTTCTGGCTGGCAAAGCGCTGGGCTCCTCAAGCCCTCCGCCATCAAGCCGATCTTCGCCACCTTCGAGCAGCGCCTGGTCATCCGGCGCCTCGGCGCCCTGAGTGACAGTGATCGCAAAAGGCTTGCCGACGCCATTGGCTTAATTCTCGGGCCTTCGATTTGACGTAGCCGGGCCAGAACCCCCTCACCTCCGCCCAAACAGCTTCTCGATATCCGCCAGCTTCAGCTCCACATAAGTGGGCCGCCCGTGGTTGCACTGCCCTGAGAACGGCGTTGCTTCCATGCTGCGCAGCAGCGCGTTCATTTCTTCGCCCGTCAGGCGCCGCCCGGCGCGCACCGAGCCGCGGCAGGCCATCGATGAGCACACGTCCTCCAGGCGCTCTTTCAGCGCATGCGCTTCGCCGAGTTCGGTGATGTCGTCGGCGAGATCCTTGAGCAGCCCCGCCGCGTCGATGTGCCCTAGCAGCGCTGGGGTTTCGCGCACCAGGATTGCCCCTGCCCCGAACGGCTCGATCACCAATCCCAATTGCGCCAATTCCTCCGACCGCGCGAGCAGCGCTTCCGCCTCGCTCGCGTCAAGCTCCACCACTTCCGGGATCAGCAGCCCCTGCCGGCGCACGCCGCCGTTCGCGAGCATCTGCTTCATGCGCTCATACACCAGCCGCTCGTGGGCTGCGTGCTGATCGACGATGACGATGCCGTCCTCGGTTTGGGCGACGATATAGGTCTCGTGGATCTGAGCGCGCGCGGCGCCGAGGGGGAAATATTGGGAATCTTCGTTTTGCTCCCCCGCGTGCGGGGGAGCTGTCAGCACGCGCAGCGTGATGACTGAGGGGGGACAGCGCCGCGCTTGGCAGACTTACCCCCTCCGCTTCGCTACGCTCAGCACCTCCCCCGCTTGCGGGGGAGGAGTGGTCCCCCATGTTTGAAAAAGTCCTCATCGCCAACCGCGGCGAGATCGCGCTGCGCATCCATCGCGCCTGCAAGGAGATGGGCATCTCCACGGTCGCGGTGCATTCCACCGCCGACGCCGACGCCATGCATGTGCGTCTCGCCGACGAGAGCGTGTGCATTGGCCCAGCGCCCGCGTCGAAATCCTATCTGCATATTCCTTCGCTGATCGCAGCGGCCGAGATCACCGGCGCACAGGCGATCCATCCGGGCTACGGCTTCCTCTCCGAGAACGCCCAGTTCGCCGAGATCGTCACCGAACACGGCATGACCTTTATCGGCCCCACCGCCGCGCACATAAGGCTGATGGGCGACAAGATCGCCGCCAAGCAGGCCGCCATCGACACCGGCATGCCGGTGGTGCCCGGCTCGGACGGAGGCGTCGCCACCGAAGACGACGCCAAAAAGATCGCCAAGAAGATTGGCTACCCGGTGCTGATCAAGGCGGCGGCCGGCGGCGGCGGGCGCGGCATGCGCTTGGCGCGCACCGCCGATGATTTGAGCGAAGCCTTCGCCGCCGCGCGCAGCGAAGCCAAGGCCGCCTTCGGCGACGATGCGGTCTACATCGAGAAATATCTCACCCATCCCCGCCACATCGAGATACAGGTCGTCGCCGACAGCCACGGCAACGTGATCCATCTGGGCGAACGCGATTGCTCGCTGCAACGGCGTCACCAGAAAGTGCTGGAGGAGGCGCCCTCGCCAGCGCTCAACACCGAGGACCGCGCCAGCATCGGGCGCGTCACCGCCGAAGCGATCGCCAAATTGGGCTATCTCGGCGTCGGCACGGTCGAATATTTGTACGAGGATGGCGAATTCTATTTCATCGAGATGAACACGCGCCTGCAGGTCGAGCATCCAGTCACCGAGATGATCACCGGCATCGATCTGGTGCGCGAGCAGATCCGCATTGCCGATGGGGCGCCGCTTTCGGTGAAGCAGAAGGAGGTAAAATTCCACGGCCACGCCATCGAGTGCCGCGTGAACGCGGAGAACCCAAGCACATTCCGGCCATCGCCGGGCAAGGTGGAAGGGTTTCATCCTCCCGGCGGCCTCGGCGTGCGCCTAGATAGCGCCATCTATGCCGGCTACGCGATCCCGCCCAATTACGATTCGCTGATCGGCAAACTCATCGTGCACGGTCGCGACCGCGCCGAGTGCCTGATGCGCCTGCGCCGCGCGCTCAACGAAATGGTGATCACCGGGGTTGAAACCACGCTGCCGCTGTTTCGCGATCTGATGAACGAGCCGGACGTGATTAACGGCGACTACTCGATCCATTGGCTGGAAAAAATGCTGGCGGCGAAGGCGGAAACACAAGGGGGATGAATATGCGCCACTTGTTGACGGCAATCCTGGTTCTGGCCGCGGCCTGCTCGCAGCCTCCCGCCACCACAGAAACGCCGATAGCGCCTGCAGCCACATCGGAGAATTCAGCCGCCCTGCTTTCGGTGTTGACTCCCGTCGTCGCCGCCGAGATTGGCGTCCCGGTGCGCCTCGAAATCAAGCAAGTAAATGTACAGGACGAATGGGCGTGGATAGCGGTGCAGCCGCTGCAGCCGGACGGCTCGGCCATCGCGTGGTCCACGACCGCACTCGCCAGCCGCTACGAGAACGGCGCGATGGATGAAAGCGGCGGCGCATATGCGTTGCTCAAACAGGAGAATGGCGCCTGGCGCATCGTCACGCATGTGATCGCCCCAACCGACGTGGCCTGGCTCTCATGGCCCGCTGAGTACGGCGCGCCGGCTGAAATCATGGGATTCACGGACTGAGAAAGCGAGCGGAACGCCTCGATTCGCTCCCATAACAAACGGCCTCCCTACGCCTTTTCCAAATCGCGTAGCGCATCCTTGCCAACCCACCGCGACGGCGCGTCCTCCGACGCCGCAAGCCGCCGTGCAACAGCCAGCGCCGCCGCCCTCATCTTTACGCCCTTGCGCTTGCCGATGGCGCGCAGCCCCCAGCTGACGCCCTTTTTCACAAAATTCCTTCCGTCCGTGGCGCCAATCTCGATGATGGGCAGGCACTTCAGGAACGGTTCGTCTGGCAGCACCTTGCGATGCAAAGCCGCGCTGGCGATCAACGCGAAGGCAGCGCGCTTGACGAACTCGTCTTTCGCTTCGGCCCATTTCGCGATCTGCTTGAACGCATGCGGGCTGTGATCGAAGAGGGTGAAGCACGCTGTGTCGACAATGCCCCAATTGTCGAAATCCTTGGCCCAGCGGTCCATCAGCGCCGGCGTCACTAACGCCGGATCGCCGATCATCGTCGCCAGCATGCGCGCATCGTGCACGCCCGTGCGCCAGAGCGCATCGGCCAGATCGTGGTTGCGGCCGATGCTCTTGGCCATACGGCGCAAAGTCACGACAGGCACGCCATACGCCTTCGCCTTGGTGACAATGCCGTAGCGGGCGCTCATGTCGGCGAAGTATTGCTTGGAGCCATTGCGCTCCAGATCGCGCAGGATCGCGGCGGCGCTGGGCGGGCTATCCGCTCGCTTCTTCTTCGCCGCCGCTTTCTTCGCTTTGGCCGCCATCGGTCGAGCGCGCTCCAAGTTACGCCGTTTCCGGCCGGCCGAAGCGTTCCGCAACGCGGGCGCGCGCTTTTTCGGCCTCGATCTCGCGGTCGCGCGGCGGAGCGTGGGTCTCCAAACTATCGATCAAGCGGCGCGCGGAAGCGTACACCTCTTCGATGGCGCGATTGAACGCGGCCTCGTTGGCCTTCGACGGCGCGTTGAAGCCCGAGAGCTTGCGCACGAATTGGAGCGAAGCCGCGCGCACCTCCTCATCCGTTGCCGGGGGGTCGAAGTTGAACAGCGTCTTGATGTTACGGCACATCGCGCGCGCTCCTAAGTTTTGAAACCGATCTTCTTGTGCGCGCCGTCGCAGAACGGCTTATTGGCCGATTGCCCGCAGCGGCACAGAAACGCCTTCTCCACGCGCGCCACAACCCGCCCGGTTCCCGAGACGATTTCGAGATTGCCCTTGAGCATCAGCGGCCCATCGGCTTGCGGCGCGATCTCCACCGGCCCATCGCGCACGGCGAGCATGTCAGTCTTATCCCCGGTCGGCGGCTCGCCGGTAGCGGCAAACCCCGCCTCGTGGTGGGCGCCATCGCAATAGGGCTTGTTCTTCGATGCGCCGCAGCGGCAGAGCGTGGCGCGGTAGCCGATCGGGGCGCCGTCAAGCTTGAGATCGCCCCGGAGCGCATACGGGCCCGCCTCGCGGATCGAGATCAGGTTTACCGGCGGAGCGCGTTCTTCCTGGCCACCGTCCTTGCGCCGATACTGGATCGCGCCAGAGGGGCACTCGCGGGCTATGGCGGCCAGCTCCTCGGCGTCCATAGCGTCAGGATGGATCCAGGGGCCCTCGACATTCGCCAGGAACACGCCCGGCGCGCCGGTCACGCAAAATCGCGCATGGATGCAGCGCTTGGCGTTGAACGTGAGCGCGAGCTTTTCACCCTCGACGATTTCCGCGCCTTGCTCCGAAGGCGGTGTCGCAGCATCAGACATGACGGCGAGCTTAAACCCCTTCCCAGCGCGTCAACAAGGCGTTTTCAACGCCGCTCCCCCCTCACCCCGCCAACACCGCCAGCACCGCGTCGGCGGCGATCTCCGACGCTGGTCGCCCGCCCCGCCCCATCAAAGCCAGAGCTTGATCCTGAGCGCTCACCTGTTCGGCGCGCGCGGCTTCGTCGTCAAGCAGGTGCGCGGCGGCGGCGGCGATGTTGCGGGCGGTGAAGCGGGTCTGGATGAATTCAGGCGCAACCTCGGCATTGGCGGCGACATTCATCAGCGTTGCGTATTTGGACTTGAACAGAAACGCGCGCGCCGCCGCCCAAGTGATCCATCCTAATTTGTACCCTATAACCAGCGGGGTTCCCTGCAGCGCAACCTCGGTAGTGACGGTGCCCGACGCAGCCAGCGCCACGGTGGCGGCGGCAAAGGCGTCCTCCTTCTCGCGTTCGTCGACGATGCGCGCGCTCGGTGGCGCTTGCGCCAAGACCGCGTCCTTCACGCTTGCGGCGGCGACCGCCAGCAGGCGCAGAC
>DPWD01000383.1 GCA_003526465.1 Hyphomonadaceae bacterium | reverse complement strand
TGCAAATCGAGAACCGCTCTAAGAAATGGGGAGGCGAGAGCCATGAGAAAATTAATGCGGGCGATAATCGGTGTGGGCGCGGCTGTCGCCGCATTGGCGGTTGTGGGGGTGGCCAGCGCCAACCATTCTTGGAGCAATTACCATTGGGCGCGAACAGCCAACCCGTTTCGGCTGCAGGTCGTCGATAGCGTGACGACAGCTTGGCAAGGCGAATACAACGCCGCTCTGAGCGAATGGGGCGCATCGAGCGTGATCGACCTTGTCACCTCGAGCGCCGACGATTCCAACCGCACGCGCCGGCAGTGCCGCGCCGTGGCCGGGCGCATGCGCGTGTGCAACGACGCCTATGGCCAAAATGGCTGGCTCGGCTTGGCGACGATCGGTCTCGACAACCGTGGCCACATCGATCGCGGCACCGCCAAGATGAACGACAGCTATGCCAGTTATTGGACCATCCCGGGCGAGAAGCGCCACGTGATGTGCCAAGAAATCGGCCATGTGTTTGGCCTGACCCACACCAGCGAGGATGGCACGACTCAAAATACCTGCATGGATTATTCGCAAAGCATCACCAGCCAGTCGCCCAACGCGCACGATTATGCGCAGCTGGAGACGATCTATGCGCATGTCGATACTTATAACAGTTTCGTGACCTCCGGCGCAGCGGCGGCGGCGCCGGCCAATGTCGGCGACCTTCCCGCTGGCGTCCCGCTCGGCGCTCTTCTCGTTCACACCAACCGGTTCGAGGATGTCTATGTGGCTAGCCGCCCAGATGGCGGACATTGGGTTTTCCACGTTCGCATCGCGCCGGAAGGCGCGCGCTGAGATTGGACACCCGCTGAATGCGCGGCCGCCGATCTCGGATTCGGCGGTCGCGCGTCACGCACAAAGCGCGCAAGCACGGTCCAATGTTTTGGCGTCGATGTGCATGACGCCTTGGCTAACTCCGAGCAGCGGTCGTTTTGAGGCCGCCCTGGGAATGGCAGGTTCAGGTCGAGCCGGCCCCCCTCCCCTCGCGGGGAGGGGGAGGCGCTGCAATCACCCAGGCATGTGGTGGCTGAAACACCACATGGCTGGAAGCCGGCGCTCCGGGGGCAGCGTCAAGCGACTTGCTGATCGATGCGCCCAAAGATCGAGTGGCGCTTTGCGTCGAGCATCTCGATCTCGACGCGATCGCCGTGTTTCAGGAATTGCGTGACCGGTTTGCCGCCCTGGATCGTCTCGATCATGCGCTGCTCGGCGATGCAGGAATAGCCGAGGCCGCCTTCGCTCACCGGCTTGCCGGGGCCGCCGTCGGGGCCGCGGTTCGACACCGTGCCTGAGCCGATAATGGTTCCCGCGCAGAGATCGCGGGTTTTCGCGGCGTGGGCGATCAGCTGGCCGAAATCGAAGGTCATGTCGATTCCAGCATCCGCCTTACCAAATGGCGCGCCGTTGAGCGCAACCAGTATCGGCAGATGCAATTTGCCCTCGCGCCAAGCCTCGCCCAGCGCATCGGGCGTCACCGCGCAGGGCGAGAATGCCGAGGATGGCTTCGACTGGAAGAAGCCTAGGCCCTTCTCCAATTCACCCGGAATGAGATTGCGCAGGCTGACATCATTGACCAGCATCACGAGGCGAATGCGTTCGCGCGCGGCGGCGGCGCCGATCCCCTGCTCAACGTCATCGACGATCACCGCGACTTCCGCCTCGAAGTCGCAGCCCCAGGCTTCGTCGCGCAGCGGGATAGCATCGCGCGGGCCCAGGAAAGCATCGCTGCCGCCTTGGTACATCAGCGGTTCGGTCCAGAAGCTTTCCGGCATTCTTGCGCCGCGCGCTCTGCGCACGAGATCCACGTGATTCACATAGGCTGAGCCATCGGCCCATTGGTACGCGCGCGGCAAGGGCGAAGCCGCTTCGCGCTCGTGGAAGCGCTCGCGCAATACAGAACCGGCGTTGACGCCTTCGCTCAGCGCCCGCAGACGCGGCTCGGCGCGCGGCCAATCATCCAGCGCGGACTGCATTGTGGGCACTTCCGGGCCGGCTTCGGTGCACCAGGCGAGATCGTCGGAAACAACGACCAATTTGCCGTCACGGCCGTGGCGGAGGGATGCGAGTTTCATGATGGATTCCTCAACGTGGACCGCCGGCCCACTCTTGGTGCACTTTGTGCGCTCTTGGAGTCTTTGTGGTTAAACACGAAGGCACAACGATTCCGCCAAGCACACAAAAAATGCCGGCGAGGGCGCCGTCGCTCCAAATCGTCATCTCACCGCGTCTTTCTGGTTTTCCGGCGCGGCCTTCGCGAACGCCGGATGGCCGCGGGCGCGTTCGTCCCAGGCGACCAGGCGCGGGAAGGGCGAGAGGTCGGTGTCGTAGCGGCGCGCGTTCGCCATTTGCGGCACAAGGCAGATGTCGGCGATGCTCGGCGCACCGCCGAACGCGTACGCTGTCTCCGGGCGCGCCGCCGCCTGCGCCTCCAAGGCGGCAAAGCCCAGCCTGATCCAGTGGCGATACCATTCGTTGACGTGATCGTCCTCGACGCTGAACTCCAATTTGAGCCGGGTCAGCACCGAGAGATTGTTGAGCGGATGAATGTCAGCCGCAATCGCAAGCGCAAACGCGCGCGCCTGGGCGGCGGCCCACGGATCGGCGGGGAGGAACGGGGGTTCGGGATAAGTGGTGTTGAGCCAATCCAGAATCGCCAACGATTGCGCCAGCACCCCGTGTTCGGTCTCCAGCGCCGGCACCCGCATCTGCGCATTCTTGGCGCGGAAGCTCGCGCCGAATTGCTCGTCCTTGCCCGGCGCAATGTTCACCGGAACAGATTCGTAAGCGAGGCCCTTCAGGTTGAGCCCGATGCGCACACGGTACGCGGCGGATGAGCGCCAATAGTCGTAGAGCTTCAGCATCACGCGTGCTTTCCCTTGCTCCAGCCGCGCGCCGCCAGATGCGTTTCGCCAGCCACGGCTGCGCCCGCCTCAATCTCCGTCCCCATTGCATCGTTCCAGCGGTTGAGATAGCCGAACAGAGCAACGACTGCCAATATTTCGACGATCTCTTCATCGCTCCAGAGCGCGCGCAGCTCGCCCGCGATACGCGCATCGACAGCGTTCGGCACGCTCGCCGCCGCCTGCGCGAAGGCGAGGGCGGCTTTCTCCGCCGCATTGAACAAGTCGCTGCGCTCGTAGTTCCACACTTCCGCGATGCGCGCATCGCTGGCGCCATAACGCTGGGCGGCGAGTGCGGTGTGCGCCTGGCAATAGCGGCAGCCTGCGGTTTGACTGGCGACCAGCCCGATCAAGCGTTTCTGCTCCGAAGTCACCCGCCCGGCATTGGCCATCACCGCCTTGTTGAGATTGATGAAGGCTTTGGCGATCTCGGGCCGGCGCTGCATGGTGAGCACGCTGTTGGGCGGAAAACCCAGCGTCTCGTTGAAGAAGCGCGCCAGCTCGGCCACTTCGGGATCGTGTTCAGCCGCAAGGGGCGCCACCAAGGCCATCAGTCAGCGCTCTCCTCGATCTCGAACTCAGGCTCGGCGCCAAGATCCACGAGGCGCGAGCGCAGCCGCGAAAATCTTTCATCGTCTCGAAGCAGCTTCTGCATCTGTTTGGACGACCGCCTCGCCAGCATGCGCACATAGACGACGGTGTCGTGCATCTCATAGGCCTCGACGCGCGCGATTTCCGGCGCCGCCTCGTCGGCCGCAGTGGCGAGCACTTGCGCCCAAAACGCTCTGTCGTGGCGACGCCAGTGGCTCTGGTCGAGGGTGAGGGTCACGGTGATGCTGCATTCGGCGTCGCCCGCCATAAAGCTCATTCTCCAAGACGCGCCTTGGCTGCGGTGTGGGCGGCGCGCGCCTTCTCGTGCAGCCAGGCGGCATGCTGCGGCGCCTTCTTGGTACGACTCCACTCCTCCAGCATCAAGGGCGCGACGCGCTTCAGCTCAGCCAATTCTTCAGGCGTGCCGGTGTCAACGGCCAGTTCCAGGCGGTGGCCGTTGGGATCGAAGAAATAAATCGACTTGAAAATGCCATGGTCTGTGGGGCCGACGACATCGAGCCCGCGCGCCTCCGCCCGCGCCTTGGCGGCGTCGAGATCGTCGACGCTGTCGACCTTGAAGGCGATATGCTGCACCCAGGCGGGAGTGTTCTCGTCGCGTCCCATCGGCTTTTGCTGGGGCAGTTCGAAGAACGCCAGCACGTTGCCGTTCCCGGCGTCCAGGAACACGTGCATGTAAGGGTCGTACTCGCCGGTCGACGGCACGTAATCCTCGGCGAAGGCGGTGGTGTATTCCATGCCGAAGATATCGCGATAGAACGCGACTGTTTCCTTGGCGTCGCGGCAACGATAGGCGACGTGGTGGATGCCGTGCAGCGCTACCATTGAAGATGCTCCGTGGTGGAATAAAGCTTGCAGAACATCGGGCGAACAGGTATCGTTGTGTGATGGTCGATGAACCTGACAGTGTTGTTCTGATCCTGCTGCGCCGCATGGATGCGAAGGTCGATCGCGTCCTTGAGGATCTTGCGGACGTGAAGGTGCGCGTCACCAATATCGAGGAAAACCAAGCGATCCTGATGCGCCGGATGGACCGCTTCGAGTCTCGGCTTGAACGTATCGAGCGCCGGTTCGATCTGGCTGACGCTTAGCGCGGTCATTCTCTTTCCTCGTTCGCGAATATCCGCACCTCAGGCGAACCGCCCTGCCGCAGCCGCGCGCGGTACATGCCCGATGTGTTCATGGAATAGGCGACGCGGCCGCGCCCATCCATGACAATAACCCCGCCGTCGCCGGATATCGCGCCCACTTCGGCGATGACCGCGTCGGCGGCCGCCTGCGCGCTGGCGTTACGCAATTGCATGCGCGCGCAAATCTCGCGGGCGACGCCGATGCGGATGAAATACTCGCCCGCCCCGGTCGCGCTGACGCCGCACACGCCGTTTTGCGCATAGGTGCCGGCCCCGATCAGCGGCGTGTCGCCGACGCGGCC
>DPWD01000109.1:4152-6457 GCA_003526465.1 Hyphomonadaceae bacterium | reverse complement strand
CTTTAATGAGTCTGGACCCTAGTTTCTTGGACCGCCGGCGAGACGCCGGCGGTTCTGCCATGTGCTATTGTTGAATCCATGAAGAGCGAAATCTTCCCGCGCATCACCGTCGACCCCCAGGTCTGCTTCGGCAAGCCTTGCATCCGCGGCATGCGCATTCGCGTCACGGATGTGCTCGACATGCTGGCCGGGGGCGCCTCGCGCGCCGAGATACTCGCGGATTACCCCTACCTGGAAAACGCTGATATTTCAGCGGCGCTGGGATTTTCTCGTACATAAGCGATTGTCACGTCATGATCATGTTTTGGCAGGCTCCTGCGTATTTGCCCTATGTGCAGCCGGACATAACTTCCGATGCAATCGTCGCCGCGGAAGCAGCCCTCGGAGTGACTCTTCCTAAAGCCTACCTCGATCTGTTGCGCGAACAGAATGGCGGGTACACGAGGCTTACTCTTCCCAATTCGTGTCAGAGTCAGTTGTGGGGGATCGGTCCCCACTATCCCGACATAGTCACGGGACGCGGTTGGGTGGACATCGATGAATCGGAACAGCCACGCGATGGGCATTTGCTCGTTCCGTTCGATGGCGATGGGCATTGGTATCTCTGCCTTGATTATCGCGACACTGGACCGAATGGAGAACCGCGTGTGGCGCATATCGACGTTGAATGCGAGTGCGAAGAATTTGTCGCCACCGATTTTTCAGCGTTTTTGGGTTTATTGAGTTGCGAATATTCCTCGCCAACATGGGGGATTGTCGGGGCGAGCATGGATGAGGTAGCTGCTGCATTAGGGCGCGTGCTCAACGTAGAATTTGGCGAGACAGTGGAGTTCAGTGAACCGAGCGACTATGATTTCGGCTATCCAATCCGTCGCTGCAATCTCACGCCTGAAAAAGTCTCTGACTGGGTTTGGATTAGTCCAAACCGAGTGCCTCGCGGCTTTGTACGCCAGGATGATCCGCGCTATTTGGAGCTGGTTGGCCGGCTTCCTGGGTACACTCAGCGGATGCCGATGAACCCGGATGTTGAGACGATTCTTGAATGCACCGAGGCGCTCAAGGAGTACGTTGATGCTGCCTGCAAAAGAGCGAGATTACCGACGATACCTATTCATGGGTTGCGCGCAGATTAGTCGCGCCCTACCAGGGGTATATCGCCGCGAAAACCGGGGACGAGCCCATGCTTGCAGCCGCCGCAATCACCGCCCTTGTCGGCACGACCAAGCCCGACGCCGCCAAGGCGTTCTATCAGGGCACGCTCGGGCTCAAATTCATTGCTGACGACACTTACGCGATGATCTTCGAGGCCAAGAACGCGCGCGTGCGCGTCTCAAGGGTGCCCGCTGTCGCGCCGGCGCAATATGCGGTGCTGGCGTTCACGGTCGATGACATCGAGAGAATGGTGGACGGGCTCATGGCTAAAGGCGTCGTGTTCGCGCGCTATCCGTTCTTTGTGCAGGACGCCAAGGGGATTTGGACCGCGCCCGATGGAACTAAGGTGGCCTGGTTCCACGATCCGGATTTGAACCTGCTCAGCGTTGTTCAGCACGTGTGACGCAACGCCGCTTGGCTGCGTGCGCGGGTTCGGCTATGGCTCGCCCAGGTGCTTTAGGGGAATCGCCCATGATCTGGCTTGGCGTTTTTGTACTCGCGATCCTGGCGCTCAATGTGCTTGAGTTCGGTCGTCCGGACTGAGCAGCGCCGCCACGTAACCAGCCGCGCTTGCCAGCGCGAGGGCGGCCGCCATCCACAACAGGATCAGGGCCGCCCGTTTGAGCCCGAGCACGACGTCGGCCGAATAACCCAGCAGCGCAGCGGCCTGGAACGCCAGGAACGCCGCCACGCCCGCCATCTCCGCCGCCGCCTTCCACTTGCCGAGCATCGCCACCGGAAGCGCTTTGCCGAGTGCAGCCGCGCCTTCGCGTAATCCGGCGATGGCGACGTCTCGTCCCAGAATAATCACGGAAGCCGCGACCAGATTCAGCGGCAGCGCCGCATAAGCCAGCACCAGCAGCACGCATGCGATGAGCACTTTGTCGGCTGTGTGGTCGAGCGCGGCGCCGAGCGGGGTGACGGCGTTGAGCTTGCGGGCAAGCCAGCCGTCGAGCCAATCCGTCGCTGCCGCCAGCAGGAAGAGCATCAAACTCGCCGCGTACAACATTCCCGCCAGCAAGCGGTCGGAATAGGTCACCTGCGCGGCCCAGAGCACCAGCGCGGCGATCGCGGGCCCCATTGCGATGCGGAAGAGGGTGAGGAGCGTGGGGAGGTTCATGACCCCCTCCCCTTGAGGGGAGGGGGCAGGGGG
>DPWD01000109.1:0-4078 GCA_003526465.1 Hyphomonadaceae bacterium | reverse complement strand
CCCCTCCCCTCGCGGGGAGGGGAAGCTCAGCGCTTGTCATGGAAAAAATCATAAATCCGCTTCGCCAATTCCGTGTTCACGCCGTCCACCGCTTCTAGCTCGGAGAGCGCCGCGCGCGATACCCCGCGCGCCGAGCCGAAACGATCCAATAAAGCGCGTTTGCGCGCGGGGCCGACGCCGTCGATTTCGTCGAGCGGGCTTTTCACTGCTTCGGCCTTGCGCTTCCCACGGTGCGCGCCGATCGCGAAGCGGTGGGCTTCGTCGCGTAGGCGCTGCAGATAGTAAAGCACGGGGCTCTTCTCATCGAGCCGGAACGGCGCGCGCCCTGGCATAAAGAAGCGCTCGCGGCCCGCGTCACGGTCGATCCCCTTGGCGATGCCGGCGATGGCGATCTTGTGCTTGAGGCCCAGTTCCTCAAGCGCTTCCAGGGCGGCGTTCAACTGCCCTTCGCCGCCGTCGATCAGCACGAGGTCGGGAATGGCGGCGAATTTGGATTCGGGGAGATCGGAGTCGCGTTCCTTGGAGAAGTCCACGCCGCCGTCGGCGACAGGACCCCCGCCCCCCACCGGTCGCTTCGCGGCCGGCGAATCCAGAGTGAACGGGATCGCTTCGCGATCCCGAGGCGGGGAGGGGGTTAGGGGGTGGAGGGCGTGCCGACACGCAGGCGCCTGCATGTCGGAGCGCTCCCCCTCCGACCGCTTCCGCCTTCGCGCGATGCGCTTCGGCGGACAGGTCGCGGCCACCGTAAGCGGGGGAGGAAAGCTGCGCGCCCACATCACTGATAAATCGTCCCGGCGTTCACCACGGGCTGTGCATCTCTATCGCCGCAGAGCACGACCAGCAGATTCGACACCATGGCCGCGCGGCGTTCGTCGTCGAGCTTGACGATGTCGCGCTCGCTCAATTGCTCCAGCGCATGCTGCACCATCTCCACTGCGCCTTGCACGATATAGCGGCGCGCGGCGAGCACGGCCTCGGCTTGCTGACGCCGCAGCATGGCGCCGGCGATTTCGGGCGCATAGGCGAGGTGGGATAGTTTAGTTTCGTCAACCACGATGCCAGCGACCGCGACGCGGTCCTGCAGTTTCTCTTTCAACAGCTCCGATACCTGGTCGGCGGCGCCGCGCAGCGTCGGCTCTTCGTGCTCGGCGTGATCGTAGGCGAAGTGGCTGGCGATTTCGCGCACCGCTGTTTCGATCTGGATGTCGACGAAGGTCTGGTAGTGATCGACATCGAACAGCGCCTGGGCGGTGTCGGTGACGCGCCAGACCACCACCGCGGCTATCTCGATCGGGTTGCCGCGCTTGTCGTTAACCTTGAGCTGCTCGCCGGTGACGTTTCGCACGCGCAGGCTGATCTTGGTGCGCTTGTACCAGGGCAGCACCCAGCGCAGGCCGGGCGTGCGGTCTGTGCCCTTATAGTTTCCAAACAATGTAATCGCGGCGGCTTCGTTGGGTTGCAGGGAGTAGAAGCCGCTGACCGCGAGCAGGAGGGCAAGCGCCGACGCCCCGATCACGAGGCCGTTCAGGTCGCCCTGGTCGCCAAAGAGATCGGCGACCGAGCCGACGATCACCGCCAGCAGCACGAATGCGGCCAGCAGCATGAGCCCGCCATTGGAGGTCGCGGCCTTGCGTTCCCTGGTGTGGCTGAGGGTCGGTGCGGTCATAGGCTCGGTCCTTTGGGTCCATCAATATGATATCATCATAATGTCAAAAACGGCGCCAGCAAGCTCGAAAATTCACGTGTTCACCACGTTCCCAAATCGCCCATTAACGTCGCCCGCGTATGCATGGGAGCCTGTAAGGGTCCGTTTTTGAGGCGGAAAATGGTTATGGGGCGGTTTACTTCCAAGGGCTCGCGGCGGTCGTTTCTGCGCGATCGATCCGGCAATGTCGCCATGCTGTGGGGGCTGATGGGCGCGGTGCTTGTCGGCCTTCTGGGCATGTCGGTGGATTTCACCCGCGCGCAATCGCTGCGGGTGAAGCTGCAGAACGCCGCCGACGGGGCGGTGCTGGTGGCGGAGCGGCTGTCGATGCGGCCGCTGGCCGAGCGCACCGACGCGGCGCGCGCATTTTTCAACGCCGAGATGGGCGATCACGCCGCCCAGGCGGAATTCCTGGTGTTCGCGCTC
Organism: Hyphomonadaceae bacterium; assembly: GCA_003526465.1. Classification (GTDB taxonomy): domain Bacteria; phylum Pseudomonadota; class Alphaproteobacteria; order Caulobacterales; family Aquidulcibacteraceae; genus Vitreimonas. The sequence continues at coordinate 1,947 of DPWD01000109.1, read as the reverse complement.
GCCGATGGCGGCCACCGGGTGACTGCCCGCATCGCGATGGACGTTTCGCTGGCGAGTCTGGTGAAGAACGAGGACTGGCACATCCGCGTCGCTTCCGAAGCGATGGCTGACGCCAGCCCTCCCATCGAAGTCGTGCTCGCGCTCGACAATACCGGCTCGATGTCCGGCGACATGACCACGCTGCGCGACGGCGCACACACCCTCGTTGACTTTCTACTCAGCCTCGATGGCGACACGGTCAGCGTCGGCCTCGTGCCGTTCAACGCGCAAGTGAACATCGGTTCCTCGAATACGCAATGGGTGGACACCACCGACACCAATCCGCACAACGGCGTCATGCTGGAAGGCCGCTATCTCGGACGGCGCAACAACAGCACCGGTTCGGCTGCGGGCAATTGCAACGGCGCGAACTACCCAACAACCTTTGGCGGCTTTCCGGTTCGCTGGATCAAAGGCGACCCAAGCCATCCCGGCAGTACGTACGACGACAACACCCGCTGCTTCGCGTTCTCGCCGGAGGAAGTGAACGTGTGGTCGCTTTACGCCAATTTGCCGGCTTCGGCCCAGTGGCGAGGGTGCGTCGAGGAGCGTCCAGAGCCCTACGACATCGACGATGCGGCGCCGAGTACGGGCGTGCCGGGAACGATGTTCGTCCCGTACTTTGCGCTCGACGACGGCGGCGACGTGTCTTCGGCGGGGAACAACTGGATAACCTCATCGACCTACGACACGACCAACCCGCTCCAGCTTTCGGGCAGCCCCACTTGGAACGCGAACACGGCGACCCACGTCGTGCGCAGCCTTTCGGTCTATAAGTATCGCGCCGGGGTCCCTGTCAGCGTTGTCGGCAGCGTGACCGGGCGTGGCCCAAATCGCGGCTGTCCGCTGCAACCGATCGTGCCGCTCACTACGAACAAGGGCGCCATCACAACCGCGATCGATAACATGGTCGCCGCCGGCTACACCAACCAGAACCCGGGACTGGCGTGGGCTTGGCGCGTCGTTTCGCCGGGGGAGCCGTTTACGCAGGGCCGCCCATACGACGACCCCAACGATCCGGTGCGCAAGGTGATCGTGTTGTTCACCGACGGCGACAACACGGTGGAAGGTTCCAACAACAGCGCGCTGCTATCGCAATACAACGGCCATAATTATCGCGGTCTTTGGAACACGTATCAAACAGCGCAGGTGCCCACGGTCAGCGGCGCCTCCGCGACTTGGGGCGCCGCGCTCGACCCCGCGTTCCGGCGCAGCATCACCACTGCTTCGAGCATGGTAAATTATTTCAACACGCGTCAGGGGCAAATGTGCGACGCCATCAAAGCAACTGGGATCGAAATCTACACCATCGGCTTCCGCATTACCGCAGGCGGCACGGCCGATCAGCTCCTGGAGGCTTGCGCAACCCAGGACGGCACGCACTATTACCACGCCGACAACGCCAGCGAATTGCTGGAAGCGTTCGACAATATCGGCTCGGGCATCGGCGCGCTGCGGCTGACGCATTAGGAACGCGCGGTGCGCACCCTCTCCCTTGCGGAGAGGGAAAGGGGGTGAGGGGCGTGCAAACGCGCCGGCGCTCGCAGGTTGGAGCGCGCACCTCCTGGTGCGCCCGCGAGCCAGCAGGCTCGCTTTTTCCAGCCGAAAAAAGAGCGCACCGGGAGGTGCGCGCTCCAACTTGGATAGGGTGGCGCGCACGCCAAACGCCGGACAACGCGCTCGCGTTTCCGGGTTCGCTTCTCATTTCCAATCCCGCAAAGGCGGGCCTGTCCGCCGAAGCTCGCATCGCGAGCGAAGGCGGGAGAGCGGGGCGCGCTTGGCGCGTGAGCTCAATAGGGTAGTGCGGTGGAAGCGCTTGGCGCGCCCCGCGCGGTCTGTCTTGTACAACCGGCGCGGACATGAAGCGTTCGAGCCGCGCCCGGAGGGCCATACGTTGGTGAGACGGAG
>DPWD01000232.1 GCA_003526465.1 Hyphomonadaceae bacterium | reverse complement strand
TGCTTGGGCGCGCGCCCTGGACGCGGACTTTTGGTCGCCTCAATCCCCGCGCGCCGCGTTACGCCACCTTGGTGTACGAGCGCGCGGGCTCCGAGCCCGTGCGCGTCGATCTCTGCGAGCGCGCGGGCGTTGGCCTGCATCGCCTCCCGGATCCGCTGGGATGGGCGGAATTGACGCCTTGCTCCGCCGATCCCGCGTTACCCACTCTCGATCGGGCTTGCCGCTTCTACGCCATCGAGAAAATCGTCCGTTATCGGCCGGGCAAACGCTGCACCATGCGCGGAACGGTCGACGGCGCGCCAGCCTATATCAAAGTGTTCGCCGACGATCGCGGCGCGGAGGTGGCGGAAGACGCCGCGCGCCTGCATGCCGCCGCCGCGCAGGGCCAGCTTGGGTTTGCGGTCGCTCGATGCCTGGAGTGGAACAACACCCTGCACGCCATCGCGCATGAGCGACTGGAGGGCGTTTCGATTTGCGAGACGTTGCTGGCCGGTGGCGGCGGCGAACTGGGGAGTCAGGTGGGGCAGGCGCTGGCATCGCTTCCCAACGCGTCGCTGACGCCGCACCAGATATATGATTCCGCGAGTCAGATGGAGCGGAGCGGCCGCTACGTGCGCAAACTGGCGCAAGCAGCGCCAGGCGCCGCCGACGCGGCTTTGGGCTTGCTGGCCGCGCTTGAAGCCGCGCACAAAGAAGCGCCCGACACCGAGCCGCGTCCGATTCACGGAGCGCCTCACCCGCAACAATGGCTGCAGCACGCGGGCCGGCTGGCGCTGGTGGATTTCGATCGGCTGTCGCTGGGGCCAGTGGCAATCGATGCCGCGACATTCCTTGCCGAACTCGATTTCGAATCCGGCGACCGCGCACAGATTGAACAAGTCGCCGCCGCGTTTCTCACCGCTTATGCAACCGGCGTCGGCGGCTGCGATCCGCGTGTGCTCGCGATCTACCGCATGCACAAGCACCTCGCGAAAGCCTACAAAGTCGCGCTTTCGCTGAGTGCCCGGCGCGAAGCGCGCGCCATCCGAATCCTTGTCAACGCTAGCGCTGAACTCTCCGGAGCGATGCGATGAAACCGGTGCTCTATATCTATTGCCAACACTCGGTCGGCATGGGCCATTTCGTGCGCTCGCTCGCACTGGCGCGCGTGCTGGCGGAATGGTTCGAAATCCACTTCCTCAATGGCGGGCGATCGCCGCCTGGCCTCGTCCTGCCAGGCGCCATACATTTCCACCACCTCTCACCGCTCGGCATGGACAAGGAATCCCAGCTCACCAGCCTCGATCCAGCCGTCACCGTCGAACGGGCAAAAGAGTTGCGGCTTGCCGATATCCGCGAACTCCTTGCGCAGCGGCCGCCCCACCTGGTCCTGACCGAGCTTTATCCGTTTGGCCGTAAGAAATTCGCCTTCGAGTTGGACCCGCTCATCAAGGCGGCGCGCGGCCATGGTGCGGCGATCGTTTGCAGTGTGCGCGATCTGTTGGTGTCCGACCGCCCCGACCAGCAGCGACACGATGACCGAACCGCGCTGAAGCTCGACGCCGAATTCGACGCCGTAATCGTGCATGCCGATCCTCGTTTCGCACGGTTGGAGGAATCTTTTAAACCCGCGGTGCGTCCGCGGACGCGCATACATTATTCTGGATTTGTGGTTCCGCACGCCACGCGCCACCAAGCCGTGACGCGGGAGAGCCGCGTTCTGGTTTCTGCCGGCGGCGGGCTCGTTGGCGGCGCGCTGTTCCGTGCCGCTCTGGAGTATCATCGCGCCCACTTCGTCCAAACCGGAAAGCCCATGACCATCGTCGCGGGCCCGTTTCTGCCCGAGTCCGAATGGAGCGCTTTGCAGGCCAGCGGCGCCGGCGTTGCCGGACTGACGCTGCACCGATCGGTTCCCGACCTGTGCGCGCTGATGTGGGCCTCGACACACTCGATCAGCCAGTGCGGGTACAATACCGCCATCGATATCCTTGTCAGCGGTGTTGCCGCTCTGGTGGTGCCCTATGTAACCGAGAAAGAGAATGAGCAGACGGTTCGCGCCGCGCGCTTGGCGGCGATGGGGCGGATTGGCGTGCTGCAGGAGTGCGACTTATCGGCCCAAACGCTCGCGGCGGCGCTGGAGCGCGTTCCGCTCGGGGGCGCTCTGGCTCAGGATTTGGCGCTTGATGGCGCGCGTGAGTCGGCGCGCATCCTGGACGACCTCCTGGTCGGCCGAAGACGAAGCGGCGTCCGCTCGCGGGGCAGCAGAGCATGAGCGATTGGCTGGCCCCTTTGCGCGCGGCGCTTGCAGAACGGCGGGNNACCTGTTGAGTTCTTCGTGCGCGACGACGACGCCGGCCGCGCCGATATTCAGCTCTTTCGGCTGCTCGATGTGTTTGAAAATCGCGCGGCTGCGCTCGATCTCGCTGTTATTCCGGCAGCGTTGCAGCCGCAATCGGCGGCGGCGCTGCGCCAGCGGCGCACGCGCTGGCCGGGGTTGAATTTTCACCAACACGGCTATGCGCATGTCAACCATGAGCGCGAAGGGCGTAAGTGCGAGTTCGGGCCCGCGCGGGGGCTAGCGCGGCAGCAGGCTGACATCCGCATGGGCAAGGATCGGCTCGCAGCGTTACTGGGCGAGGTCGATCCGATTTTCACCCCGCCCTGGAATCGCTGCACGCAAGAAACCGTATCGGCTTTGGCGCGTGAGGGATTCCGCGTACTCTCGCGCGAGGCGAAGGCCGCACCGCTTTCGCTGCACGACCTGTACCATCTGCCGGTGAGCGTCGATTGGCGCCGCCGGCGCGGGGATGTGCGTGAGAGCCCGTCCGATACGGCAGCGGCGATGGCCGAGCAGGTGAGGGGTGGCGCGGCCAGAGTGGGACTGATGCTGCACCACCAGAATCTCGACAGCGAGGATCTGGACGCCCTCGATGCGTTGTTGAATCTAGTCCAGGCGGCGCCCAATGCGGACCTTGGTTCGATGATGGAATTTGTGGAGGATCAGAATGTTTCGCTCATCGGCGCTTAAGCGCCTCGGATACTCAACCGCCGCACTCGCCGCGCTGCTGGCGATGGCGGCGCAGCCCGCCTTCGCACAGGAAGAGAACGGCGACCGCGGCGGCGACAGCGTGCTCCAGGTCGACGACGTGCGCGCGCTCGCCCGCCAACTCGGCGTATCGCTCGACGACACCCGTCCGGAGGAGCAATACGAGACAAGCGCGTTCGGGCGCCCGCTTATCATCGGCGGCGAACTTGAAGCCGCCGGCCAGTGGCGCGACAACCTCGATCTCACCGGCGAGGACGGCGTCGGCAAGCTGACGCCGGAAGCGCAGCTGGAATTCCTGTATCTGTTTTCCGACCGCATGATTGCTTTCGCCGAGGTCAAGGCGTTCGTGGATTCCGAGGTGTGGACCGAGACCGGCGACAGGGAAAGCGATGCCGGGCTCGATCTGCGCGAGGCCTGGGTTCTGGCGCCGCGCCTGTTCGGCAGCGATTTTTCGCTCCAGGTTGGGCGCCAACAATATCAGGACCGGCGCGAATGGTGGTGGAACGAAAATCTCGACTCCGTGCGGCTGCACTATGTGCAAGGACGCTTTACCGCGTTCCTTGGCCTAGCCGAGGCGCAGATCCGCACTTCCACTCTGGAAGACATCAGCCCCGAGGATGAGGATGTAGTGCGCGTCCTGGGCAACGCCGCTTACACCTGGACGCGTCATGACCGCCTCGAAGCGTTCCTGCTGTCGCAGCAGGACCACTCGGGTGCGCCTGCGCTTAATGCGGTGCTGGAGGAGGATGACGAGGACGCAGCTGATTCCGATCTCACCTGGCTTGGCCTGCGCGCGCGCACGCGCCAGAGCATTGGCGATGCGGGCAAGGTGTTCCTGAGCGGCGATCTGGCGGTGGTCGATGGCGATGAAACCGTCACCGAGTTCGTGGATTTCGCGCCAGGCCAGATTCAAGCGGTGGATCGCTTCTCGCAAGAGGTGTCAGGCTGGGGTGCGGATGTGAGCCTTAGCTGGGAATTGCCGATCGATCTGGAGCCTGTCGCCAGCATCGCCTTTGCCTATGGATCGGGCGATGACACGCCTGCTGACGCGAGCGACGATTCCTTCCGGCAAAGCGGCCTGCAGGGCGACAATGGCAAGTTCCGCGGCATCAGCCGCTTCCGCTATTACGGCGAAACGCTGCGGCCGGAATTGTCCAATTTGCGCGTGCTGACGCTTTCGCTCGGCTCGCCGGCGCCAGCGCCAGCGCCGGTTGAGGGCGAAGCCTGGATCGAAGCGGTGTTCCACAATTATGCGCAAGCCGAGGCGTCGACCGAGTTTCGCAGCGAGCGGCTCGACGTCGATCCCAACGGCGTCGATGAACATCTAGGCGACGCCTTGGACGTTATCTATTCATTTGAAAGCGGGCGGCGCTGGGAATTCGAGGCGACGCTGGGCGGCTTTCGCTACGGCGACGCCTTCGGCGTGGATCGAGGCGAATGGGCCTACAGCGCCTCGTTCAAGCTGGACTACAATTTCTAGGGCGGCCCGCGAGTGCAATCTTCCACGCCAACTCATGCCCCGGAATGATGTTTTTCTGCTGCGTCACGGGCAATCCACTTGGAACGTTGAGCGGCGCGTCCAGGGCCACGGCGATCCGCCGCTGACCGAATTGGGCCGAGTGCAGGCGCAGGCAAGCGCGCTTACCTTGAAGGGGCTCGGCATCGGCCGAGTGATCGCAAGCGATCTGGCGCGCGCTCGAGAGACCGCTTGTATCGTCGCCCAGTTCCTTGGCGTCAGCGTGCATCTCGATCCGGCTTGGCGCGAACGCGACGTCGGCTGCTGGACAGGGATGACCCGCGGCGAAATTCGCGCCCGCTGGCCAGATTCCGACGCGCGGCGCGACCTGCTGGGGTCGCCCCAGATTGGGGGGGAGGACGGCGCGGTGTTTGAATGGCGCGTGCGCGCCGCGCTCGGTGCGGTGCGCGCAGACGCCTGCGAGACAGCCCCAACGCTGGTGGTCACCCACCGCCGCGTGATCAAGTCGCTCGCGCCCGCGCTCAAGCCAGCCAACGGCGAGATCGTGCCGTTGTCCCGGGACGACAATTGAGCCTGCGTCAATTAAGGTAGCGCACCGCGGAATTTGCCGTGGTGCAGAGAAGCAGCGCCTGCGGCGGTGTTTATGGGTTCTCACCCCGCCGCGAAGGCGATGATCAACGCCGCCGCGGCGATGTTCAACCCGAAGCCCACCGCCAGCATGCGTTTCAGGCTCACCAGCCCCGATGAATAAGCGATTGCGTTCGGCGCGGTCGCCACCGGCAGCATGAATGCGAAGCTCGCGGCAATGGCGACTGGAAACGCCAACGCCTGCAGCGGCGCGTCGGTAGCGGAAGCGACTGCCGCCACCACGGGCAACATCGAGGTCAGCGTCGCCACGTTGCTCGCGAGTTCCGAGATCAGGATGGTGGTGACCACGAGGATTGCGACGAGCCCAAATGCGGAGACGCCATCGAGCCCTGCGATCCAGGCGCCGATCCATTGCGCCAGTCCGGTCGCCTCCATCGCCGCCGCGACCGAGAGCCCGCCGCCGAACAGGATGGCGATGCCCCAGGGAATGCGCTCGGCGGTGGGCCAGTCGATCAGCTTTTCGCCTTGGCCGCGGCCCGAAGGGATCAGGAACAGCGCCAGCACGCCGATCATGGCGACGCCCGTGTCGGTCAAGCCCTTCAGCAGGGGCAATTCCACCAACAGGGTGCGCGTCATCCAGGCCAGCGCCACCAGCGCAAACACGGCGCCGACGCGCAGCTCTGGGCGCGTCACCGGCCCCAGCGCGCGCAGCGCATCCTTCACCACCGCGCCGATTGCGTCGAAGCGCGCATGCGCCTTGCGTCCGAACAGCGGCAGACACAGAAACAGCCACGCCAGCGGCAACATCAGCAGCATCATCGGGATGGCGCGCGCCATCCAGTCGATGAAGGCGATCGGTTCGCCCGCACGCTCGAAGAAAGCGATGGCGATGAGATTGGTTGGCGTGCCTACTGGCGTGCCGATGCCGCCAATGGTCGCCGCATGGGCGACGCCCAGCGCAAGCGCCCCGCCTAGCGCCAAATCCGGCTTGCCATCCTGCGAAAGCGCCCGCGCGGCGCCGATTGCGATGGGGGCGAGCATGAGCGTGGTCGCGGTGTTGGAGATCCACATCGAAATCAGCGCCGAGGCGATCATGAAGCCGGCAACCAATGCCGCGGGGCGTCCTCCCGCGACCGAGGCGATGGAAAGCGCGATGCGCTCGTGCAGGCGCCAGCGTTCGATGCACGCCGCCAGCATGAAGCCGCCAATGAACAGGAACACGATCGGGTCGGCGTAGGGGCTGGCCGCATCCTTGATCGAGGCCGCGCCCATCAGCGGCAACGCCGCCAGCGGCAGCAAGGCTGTCGCGGAAATCGGGATCGCCTCGGTGACCCAGAACACCACCATGAGCAGGGCAAGCGACACCACCCGCCAGGCTTCCGGCGACAGTCCATCGGGCGGCGCCATGAACTGGAGGCCGACCGCCAGCGCCGGCCCCAGGATCAGCCCAACCCAGCGCCCGATGCGGCCGAAGCCGGTCTCCTCGCCGGCGATTTCTTCGACGCTCATCAGCGCTCCCCCGCGCGGAATTGACACCGGCGCGCCCGCCTCATACCTCAGCGCCTCGCCCTTGGAAGCCCCAGTGGCGGAATCGGTAGACGCAGCAGACTCAAAATCTGCCGTTCGCAAGGACGTGCCCGTTCGAGTCGGGCCTGGGGCACCATGTTGCTTCGCTTTGATGGGCGGATTGGTTGGTCACTGCGCGCGCCCTTCGATCCGCACCACGCGGCGCCCCGCATCCAATTCCACCACCCATCCCGCGCAATGCCCGCCCGCCATCATGCTGCGGGTGATGCGTTCATAGTGCTGCATGAAGCGGTCGAGGCGGGCGTGGTCCTCGGGCGTGAGGGCGCGGCCAAGGTTTTCCACTTCCTGCTCCGCGCGCCAGCGCTTCACGGTCTCCCAGCTTGGCGCTTTGAGATACACGATGGCGTCAAAGGCGGCGAAGAAGCGCCGGTAGCGACCCTCAAGTTCTTCGCGGACCATACGGCGCCATTTCCCGTCGAGGTCGTATTGGCGCTCGATCGCATTGATCGGCGGACTTTCCTCGGGCGCAAGCGCCCCGAGACACCAGCCATCAATCAATATCGAATCGGGGCGTCCGCGAAAGATCGGCCAGCTGCCTTCCGGCGCGCGCTCGTCGCGCAACTTGTTGAAGCGAGGCTGCGAAGTAATCATGTCCTCTCGGGCGCTTGTCAGAGCCTTAAGAGTCAACTCTGCGAGGTCGAGATCGTGAGTTCCTGGCGCGCTACGTGTCCGAAAGAGTGGGTGGCGTGCGGCGGCAATTCCCCTACGCTCCCATTTTGTCAGATACACATCGTCGAGCGAGAAGTGCGCCACGCGCGGGTTTGACGCCGCGAACTGCTTGCACTGATATGATTTGCCGGAGCCCTGCGCGCCGGAAACGCCGATCAGCGCGGGGCGGTTTGGCGCGCGTGAGCGCGTTTCGTCGATGAGTTTCCGCAGAAGGGTAGCCATCATCCCCCTCTCCCTTGCGGAGAGGGGGTTAGGGGGTGAGGGGCGTGCAAACTCACAGGCGCCTGCATGTCGGCCCGCCCCTCACCCCGCCCGCCTTCGCTAAAGCTACGGCGGGCGACCCTCTCCGCAAGGGAGAGGGTGGGCGGCAGCGCATTAAATGCGGGACCGCTCATCCCCCCAGCACCCGCGGCAGCTTGAACACCACGTCCTCGCGTGTCACCGCGATTTCTTCGATGCGTGCGTCGAAGCGCGCGGCGATCGCCGCTATCAGCGCATCCACCAGATCTTCCGGCGCGCTGGCGCCAGCCGTCACGCCCACCGCGCGCACGCCTTCGAACCAATCCCAGTTCACATCCGCGGCCGATCCCACCAGCCGCGCATCGGCGGCGCCAGCGCGCTTGGCGACTTCCACAAGCCGCACCGAGTTGGAACTCTTCGGCGAACCGATCACCAGCACCAGATCGGCATCGCGCGCGATAGCCTTCACCGCGTCCTGGCGGTTGGTGGTGGCGTAGCAGATGTCTTCCTTGTGCGGGGCGGCGATGGCGGGGAAGCGCGCCTGCAGCACGCCGACGATCTCGGCTGTGTCGTCAACCGAGAGCGTTGTCTGCGTGACGAACGAGAGCTTCGCCGCATCGCGCGGCGTGAACGCTTCCGCGTCGGCGGCCGTTTCTACCAGCGTGATCGCGCCCTCTGGCAATTGCCCCATCGTGCCAATCACTTCGGGGTGCCCGGCATGGCCGATCAGCACGATTTCATGGCCCTCCTCGAAATGGCGCTGCGCCTCCACGTGCACCTTGGAAACCAGTGGGCAGGTGGCGTCGACATAGATCAGGTTCCGCCGCCGCGCTTCGGCCGGCACCGCCTTGGGCACGCCGTGGGCGGAGAAGATCACCGGACGGTCGTCGGGGCAGGCGTCCAGCTCTTCCACGAACACAGCCCCCAGCGCCTCCAAGCGCTCCACTACATGGCGGTTGTGGACAATTTCGTGGCGCACATAGACCGGCGGTCCCCATTTCAAAATCGCCTGCTCGACGATCTGGATGGCGCGGTCAACGCCGGCGCAGAACCCGCGTGGCGCCGCCAACAGGATTGAAATCGGTGGGTTTTCTCTATTGGGCATGGAGGCGGACATGAAACCCCGGCAAGAGGCGCCGCCCCGTGTTGCGGCGGGCTCTAAGCGAAGCTATCACGGCCCCGCGCGCATTGCCTCCGTTTGCACGGGCTTGGGGCTGGGCGCCACACGCCGCCGCTCGGGGGCGGTTGCTTCGAAAAAGCGCGGGGTGAGGTCGGCATGAAACTGCAAGCGGCTCTGGTGATCTCCCTTGGCTTGGCGCTGACGGCCTGTTCGAGCTCGCGCTCGGTGCCGACGGTCGAGCTGCCGGGCGGGGTGACCCCGGAAGAAGCGAATCCAACCGTTCGCCCCCCGAATTTTTTCGAGCGCATGCTCGGTCAGGACGATCGTCCCAATGTTGGACCGTGCCCGCTCATGGGCGTGCTTTATGACAATTCCCGGCAGGTGAGCTTCGCCAGCGCTGACAACCAGCGCTACGCCAACATCGCCTTCACCGGGGAAGTGCAGGGCGTGCGTGGTCTGTGCCGCTACGTTGAAGACGACCCGATCACTATGGCGCTCGAAGTCGACATGGCATTTGGGCGGGGGCCCGCCTCCACGTCCGACCGTCAGACGTACCGCTATTGGGTGGCGGTGACGCGGCGCGGGCGCGCTCCGATCGAGAAAGCCTATTTCGATGTCGACGTGCGCTGGCGGCGCGGCGAGGCCGTGGTCACCCGCACCGAGCAGATCGAGCGGATCGTGATCCCGCGCGCCAATGCCGAGGTCTCGGGCGAGAATTTCGAAATCCTGGTGGGTTTCGAGCTGACGCCCGAGCAATTGCAGTTCAATCGCGACGGCCGCCGCTTCCGCATCGACGCGCCTGACAGGCAGGGCTGAGCGTTCAAATACGGGGGTGGGGCATGAGAAGACGCACTTTGCTGCTCGGCGCCGCGATCTTGGCGGCGGCGGCGTGCCAGCGGGAAGCGGAAAAGCGTCCGGCTGGCGATCCCTCCATTCCCGATCCGTCTGCCGTGATTGCGCCGCTTTATCAGCCTTATCTGGCGAACGGTGTCCTTGTGGGGCTGCAGGATCAGGCGCCGTGGAGCGCCAGCATGCGCGACGCGCTCGTCGCCATGATGGCGCGTTCCGAAGCCGCCAATGCGCCTATTCTCGACTTCGACCCGCTGATCGGCGCTCAGGATTACCAATTATCCGGTCTCAGCGTGACGACCGACAATGTGGTCGCTAACAGCCACGCCGTCGTGCGCGCGCATTTCGCCAATGCCGGCCGCGAAACTGAAATCCACTACGACATGCTCTGGCAGGAAGGCGTTTGGCGCGTCGACAATATTCGCGGCGCCGACTGGGATTTACGCCAGATCGCGGGCCAAACCCCGTCGGGGCTGCCTCCGCCCTGATTATTGCTCTTCCACGGGCGCGCCAAGGCGGCGGCTTTCGCGCACGTGGCCCAGCACAAGAAAATTGTCGACGTTCGCGGGTTCGATCGCGGCGGCGCGCAGGGCGTCGGCTTCGGCCAGATCGAATGAGTTCTGGTGCATGCGCGCCGTCGCGCGAAGGCGCAGCGCCAGCGCGTCGGAAGCGCGAATGTCGAGAGCGCGGGAGAGGTCTTCTTCGGCTTTGCGCCAATCGCGTTCCATGGCGTAGGCGCGGGCGCGGTCCACCAGCAGATCGGGCAATTGCGTGGGATCAGACTGCACCGTGGTGATGGCGCGGGTGAGCGCGCTCGTCGCCTGCGCAGGGTTGCGCGCGATCAGCCAGGCGTTGCCGGCCTGGGAGAACAGCTCGGCGCGGAGCGCGGTGCGGTCG
>DPWD01000056.1 GCA_003526465.1 Hyphomonadaceae bacterium | reverse complement strand
CCGCAAGGGGGGAGAGGGTTCGCTCACGATGGGCAATCTGCGCACCATCACCCCGCCTTCGCCTGCGTTTCGCCATTGCGCACGCCGCGAAGGTGTTCGGCGATCAGGAACGCCAGATCGATCGCTTGCGCGCCATTCAGGCGCGGATCGCAGTGCGTGTGATAGCGGCTCGACAGATCCTCCTCCGTCACCGCCGCCGCGCCGCCCAGGCATTCGGTGACCTGCTGGCCAGTCATCTCGACGTGCACGCCGCCAGGATAGGCGCCCTCCGCCGGCAGAATATTCATGAACGCGCGCACTTCGGCGAGGATGCGATCGAACGGCCGCGTCTTGAAACCGCTCGCGGTTTCGAACGTGTTGCCGTGCATCGGATCGCACGACCACACCACGCTGCGGCCTTCCCTGGCCACCGCGCGCACCAGCTTCGCCAAGCCCTGCTCGATCTTCTCCGAACCGAAGCGCGCGATCAGCGTGAGACGCCCCGGCTCGTTGTTCGGGTTCAAAATGTCGATCAGGCGCAACAATTCATCCGGATCGAGGCTCGGTCCGCATTTCATGCCGATCGGATTCTTCACGCCCTTCGCGAACTCAACGTGCGCGCCGTCAGGCTGGCGCGTGCGGTCGCCGATCCACAAGAAATGCGCGCTGGTGTCGTACCAATCGCCGCTGGTGGAATCCACGCGCGTCATCGCTTCTTCGTAGCCGAGCAGCAGCGCTTCGTGGCTGGTGTAGACGTCCACCTGCTTCATCTGTGGCACGCTTTCCGGCGTGATGCCGCAGGCTTCCATGAACTGGATCGATTCAGTGATGCGGTCGGCCAGTTCGCGATAGCGTTTTCCCTGAGCGCTGCCCTCGACGAAGCCCAGCATCCAGCGATGCACGTTGTGGAGGTCCGCGTAGCCCCCGTTCGCGAACGCGCGGATCAGGTTCAGCGTTGAGGCCGATTGCGCATACGCCTTGACCAGCCGCTCGGGATCGGGAATGCGCGCCTCGGGGGTAAATTCCATGCCGTTGATATTGTCGCCGCGATAGGAGGGCAGCGTCACCCCGTCCTTGGTTTCGGTGGCCGAGGAGCGCGGCTTGCCGAACTGGCCGGCGATGCGCCCGAGCTTCACCACCGGCTTGGAGCCGGCGAAGGTCAGCACCACGCTCATGGCCATCAGGGTGCGGAACGTGTCGCGTATGTTGTCGGCGTGGAACTCCTTGAAGCTCTCGGCGCAATCGCCGCCCTGCAGAAGAAACGCCTTGCCGGCGGCGACATCGGCCAGCCGCGCCTTCAAGTTGCGCGCCTCGCCCGCGAACACCAAGGGGGGATAGGAGCGCAGCTGGGTCTCGACACGAGCTAACGCCTCCGGGTCGGGATAATCGCCCGGGATATGCTTGGCTGGTTTCTCGCGCCAGCCGGCGGGGGTCCATTTCTCTCGCATGCGCGGCAATCCTACCCGATCCAAGCCAGTGCTTGCGAGCCCTCATGCGTGGCAAACCACCACACGGGCTCAGCGTTCCAGCCAATCGTGCTCCAGCGAGCGAAGTCGCGCCATCAAGGACAACAAGAAGGCGGTGGACCAGGCCAACAGGATCACGCCGTTGGCGGCCTCGATGGCCGAGACCAGGCGCCAATCGCGGTTCAGCACGATGTCGCCAAACCCGACGGCGGAAAACACCACGGTCGAGAAGTACAGCGCCGCCTCGAAATCGCCCAGCGCGCCAACGGCATAGTAGAAGACCGCGTAGAGCCAGATCTCCGCCGTGTGGATGGTAAAGATGCCGAACACCAGGAACAGAATGAGCGCGCCCTGCCCGACAGTGCTTTCATGGGCGCGAAAGCGCTCTCCACGCCGGCGCAGAAAATAGAGCAAACCAAGGAGGCCGAAGAAATGGATGGTCACGGTCAGCGCGACCATGGCGGAGGCGACGGCAAGGTTTTGTATGAGCACGGGCATGGCCTTCCCATGCCACGCGCCAGCCGCCGCCGACAGGCGTCGGCTCAAGAAACCGGCGGCGCCTTTCAGACGTAAGCGTTCTGGCGTAAGGAGTGCGCGCGCCCCCATGTCCCTATCCAAGTCCGGCTTTGACCTCACCCCGCCTGACCCGGCAGCTCGGGCGCGGCTCGAGAACGCACTCACCGGCGAGGAGCGCCGCGTCCTGCTCCAACACGGGACCGAAGCGCCGTTCTGCGGCGGGCTCCTGAACCAGGAAAGAAGCGGGACCTATTGCTGCCGCCTCTGCGGCCTGCCGCTGTTCCGCCAGGATTCCAAGTTCGAGAGCGGCACCGGCTGGCCGAGCTTTACCGCCCCGATCGATCCCGCCCATGTACTTCGGATCGCGGACAATTCCCTCGGCATGCGCCGCGTCGAAACGCGCTGCGCACGTTGCGGCAGCCACCAGGGCCACGTGTTCCCCGACGGGCCCCGCCCCACCGGACTGCGCTATTGCATCAATTCGGTCTCGCTGCACTTCACGCCCGACGGCGAGCCCCTCCCCGATCCGCTCGGCCGCGGCGAGGCAAATCTTTCTTAAGCCGGCTCTGCGCCAATGCAGGGGGCCGGCTTGACGGGCCGGCAGGTTCAGCGACCATGGGCGGGCGGTGACCAAACCCTTCAACACCAAGAAGCCGCGGTTCTTCGTGACGGCTTCCGTGCCTTGCCCCTATTTGCCGGGGCGGCGCGAGCGCAAGGTGTTCACCGGGCTCGATGGCCACAACGCGGCGCCGCTGCACGATCTGCTCACCCACAACGGCTTCCGCCGCTCGCAAACCATCGCCTATCGCCCTTCGTGCGATGGTTGCGAGGCTTGCGTCTCGGCGCGCGTGCCAGTGGAGCGCTTCGCCTTTATCCGCAGATGGCGGCGCGTGCTGACGGCCAATGCCGATCTCTCGCGGGCGCTGAAGCCGGCGCAGGCGACCCAGGAGCAATACGATCTTTTGCGCGCCTATCTAAGATCGCGCCACGGCGACGGCGGCATGGCCGAGATGGGGCCCGGCGATTTCGCTTCCATGGTGGGAGAAACCGCGGTGCGCACGCATGTGGTCGAGTACCGCTACACCGGCGGCCCGGACAAAGGCGCGCTCGCGGCGGCGGCCCTGGTCGATGTGCTCGGCGGCGGGCTAAGCCTAGTTTATTCCTGGTTCGATCCCAGCCAGCCGAAGCGAAGTCTCGGCATCTACACGATCCTCGANNTATCTCGGCTATTGGGTGCCGGGTTCCAACAAGATGGACTACAAAGCGCTGTTTCGCCCACTGGAGCTGCTGCTCGGCGGCGCGTGGCGTGTGTACGAGCCGGTGGAGTTCTGAAATCTACTGCGCCTGCGGTTCGCATTGCTTCGCGAGTGCGAGCGCCTGCAGGCGCTCGGCGCGGGCGAT
>DPWD01000055.1:1373-2659 GCA_003526465.1 Hyphomonadaceae bacterium | reverse complement strand
CGGGGGAGCAAAGTGGTCCTGCCATGGCTGAACGCAAAGCCTTCGCGCTGCGCCTGGACCCCGCGCTGTTCGCCGCAATCGCGCGCCTCGCTTCCGCAGACCTGCGCAGCGTCAATTCCGAGATCGAGTACCTGCTGCGCGAAGCGCTGCGCGCGCGCGGCGTTCGGGTTGAGGCGGGGGATGCAGACATGGATGACAAACCCTAAACGCTCAAGGATTGCACTCGCAAATCGACCGGGCACACAGCACTTCAGTAAGGAAAATCTGGCAAATCTCCTTGCGCTGAGCTGAGGAACCTTCCATGGCCACCCGCCAAGTCATGAAGCATTGCCAAACGTGCAATCGCCAGACCTTGCATCTTCAACAATACACGTCTGCGGGAACCCACATCCTGCTTCTGATCATTACAGGTGGCATTTGGCTTATCGTGCTAGCCGCGTACTACGTGTCGGCAGGCTGGCTAGTCGGACTCTTGTCGGGGCGCGGCCAGTGCACATCGTGCGGCTCATCGCCGACTTCTTCCACTGGCCATAGCAAATCGAATCCTATCGCAACAAGCAATGCAGGCAAGTCCACCAGTCCATTGGTCGTGATTGTGATCGCTACAATCCTTGTCGCCTTGGTCAGCGGGCTTACCATGGGGGCTAATTCACCGGCGAAAACCCGGGCGCCGCAAGATCAACCTCTCGCTGGGGCGGTGCCAGATGAGTCTCCCACCACAGGAGGATGGACGCCCTTGACCGAAGTCGCGAGCGACGAGGAGCTTGGCCGCGTCTGTCGAGCCGTAGTGGCCGCAACAATGGGACACCGCGTGGATATCGTACGCTTAGATCATGTACGCAATGGCGAAGCGGATGTGCTCTACAATCGTCCGTCTGACGAAACCCTGTGGCGTATACGATGCAAGATGGACGGCGGCGCGTTGGTGTGGCGTACCATCGACGCGCTTGGACCGGGCACAGGGTTGGGCCGATGGAGAAACGGTCCATACGACGCGCGGATCACGGTCGCCGTCCAAGGCAACACGATCCGGGTAACGCAGACCTTTTCGGACGGCTCTAACATTCATGACGTCGAGTTCAGCTCCTAAGATCGGCCAATACGGCGACGTCGCGAAACGATGAGCACCCGCCTTCGTCAGTCAACGTCGCCCGCTCCGAGACGGGACTTATATTAACAGCACTCGTGTGGCACGCCATGGGTTGGTTCGATCCTGCCTTGGTCGCGGTGACCGTAGTCGGTGAAAAGCGTGCCCCAGCACACCCACCCCCCGCTTGCCCCATCCC
>DPWD01000055.1:0-1287 GCA_003526465.1 Hyphomonadaceae bacterium | reverse complement strand
CAGGCGTGCGAGTTCGATTATTCGGGCGTGCAGGCGGTGAAGGCGCTGAAGGCCGAGGGCTACCGGGTGATCCTGGTCAACTCGAACCCCGCCACGATCATGACCGATCCGGAACTGGCCGACGCCACTTATATCGAACCGATAACGCCGGACATGGTCGAAAAGATCATCGCGCTGGAAAAGCCCGACGCGCTTTTGCCCACCATGGGCGGGCAGACCGCGCTCAATTGCGCGCTGATTTTGGATCGCACCGGCGTGCTGAAGAAGTACAACGTCGAGATGATCGGCGCCAAAGCCGACGTGATCGAAAAGGCCGAGCACCGGCTCAAATTCCGCGACGCCATGGACAAGATCGGGCTAGAGAGCCCGCGCTCGCGCATGGTCAATACCTTGGACGATGCGCTGGCCGCGCTCGATTTCGTACAACTCCCCTCGATCATCCGCCCTTCGCTCACGCTCGGGGGCCTAGGCGGGGGCGTTGCCTACAATCTCGAAGAGTTCAAGGAAATCGTCGAGCGCGGGCTCGCCGCCTCCCCGATTGCCGAAATCCTGGTCGAGGAAAGCATTATCGGCTGGAAAGAGTACGAGATGGAAGTGGTCCGCGACCGCGCGGACAATTGCATCATCATCTGCTCGATCGAGAACATCGATCCGATGGGCGTGCACACCGGCGATTCCATCACCGTGGCGCCGGCGCTGACGCTGACCGACCGCGAATACCAGATGATGCGCAATGCGAGCATCGCCGTGCTGCGCGAGATCGGCGTGGAAACTGGCGGCTCCAACGTGCAATTCGCGGTGAACCCGAAGGATGGCCGCATGGTGGTCATCGAGATGAACCCACGCGTGTCGCGGAGTTCAGCGCTTGCCTCCAAGGCCACCGGCTTTCCCATCGCCAAGGTCGCGGCCAAACTCGCCATCGGCTACACGCTCGATGAAATCGCCAACGACATCACCGGCGGGGCGATGCCGGCGAGCTTCGAGCCGACCATCGATTACGTGGTGACGAAGATTCCGCGCTTTGCGTTCGAGCGTTTCCGCGGCGCCGACCCGACGCTGACCACGTCGATGAAATCGGTNNCAAAAGGCGCTGCGTTCGCTCGACACCGGCCTAACTGGCCTCGACGAGATCGCCATCGAAGGCGCGGCGGATGAAGATTCGGGTCGCGCCGCCGTGCGCGCGCGCCTGGTGGCGCCGCGGGCGGATCGTTTGCTGGTCGCAGCGGAGGCATTGCGGCGCGGCTTGAGCGTGGAGGAAATCTGCGCGGCCTCGCATTACGATCCGTG
>DPWD01000192.1:6244-6405 GCA_003526465.1 Hyphomonadaceae bacterium | reverse complement strand
GCTGCTGGTGCTTGTAGTAGTCGACGTTGCAGGTGGCGAACTCGCGCTCCCAGTCGATGGCGAGGCCCATCGACTTCAGCTGCGCCTTCATGGCGTCGATGTTGGCGTAGGTCCACGTGCCGGGGTGCGTCTTGCGCTCCATCGCCGCGTTCTCGGCCGGC
>DPWD01000192.1:0-6195 GCA_003526465.1 Hyphomonadaceae bacterium | reverse complement strand
TGGCCCATGTGGATGCGCCCGGAGGGATAGGGGAACATCTCCAGCACGTAGCACTTCGGCCTGGTCGAATTATTGTCCGCGCGGAAGATGTCGCGCTCGGCCCACATCGCCTGCCAGTGTGCCTCACGGTCGGCGGCGTTGTAGCGCTCGGTGGAGCGCTCGGGTGTGTGGTCCGGAGCGGCGGCCGGAGCGGCGGGATGGTCGGTCGGCATCGGGAGGGGATCTCGTTGGCCAGCAGGGGCGCGGCTGTGAGTGTCGCGCGTAATGAGCGCGAAAGGTAAATGCGGTCAAGGCTGCCGGGAGGGTGGCAAGCCCGTCCGTCTTGGCGCCGCCGAGTCTAACATGTCTACAAAATCAGATTTCGTGCGCATATAGGGCGAAACATGTCGCCGGCGGAGACATGTTCAACTTGATGTGTCGCCAAAATCATCATATGACGACATATCCGTGACGACGTGTCGGTGTCGACGACATGTTCGAACGCATGTGTCGTCAAATCTAAGAAATTCAGACTTACGTGCACCCTGGTAAGATCAAGATCGAGTTGCGAGCCATGAACGGTAGAGCCGACGACACCAAGTTCGACCCGAAGCGGCCCTACAACGATCTGCAGCGCCTCCCGCCGAAGGCCAGCCTTGAAACGCGCCGCGTCCTGAAGCGCTGCGTATCCGCACGCACGGCCGTCGCCGAGTTGCGCATCGCAGGCCAGTCGATCCCCGACCAGACCGTACTGATCAACACGATACCCCTGCTCGAGGCGCGTGCATCCTCGGAGGTCGAGAACATCGTGACCACCAACGATGCGCTGTTTCGCGAGGCGAGCCTCGGGGGGGGCGAGGCCGACGCTGCCACCAAGGAAGCACTGCGTTATCGCGGAGCCCTCTATCACGGCTTCCAGTCGCTGGCCGACCGCCCCCTGTCAACTCGCACCGCCATTGACGTGTGCAGTGCAATCAAGGGTGTCGATATGCAGGTGAGACGCACGCCGGGCACCGCGTTGCTCAACGCGGCCACCGGCGACATCGTCTACACACCGCCTGCCGGCGAGGACAACCTCGACGCGCTGCTCACAAACTGGGCGGAGTTCGCCAATGGCGAAGACGACCTCGATCCGCTGGTCCGCATGGCGGCGCTGCACTACCAGTTCGAGGCGATCCATCCCTTTACTGACGGCAACGGCCGCACGGGTCGCATCCTCAACATTCTCGTGTTGATCCAGGCCGGCCTGCTCGACAGTCCGACGCTCTATCTCTCGCGTTACATCCTCGCGACTCGTAGCGACTACTATCGGCACTTGCAGGGCGTCACTATTCGCGGCGCCTGGGAGGACTGGATCGACTACATGATCCACGGCGTCGAGGTGACGGCGAAATGGACGAACGCGAAAATAAGCGCGATGCGACGCCTGATCGATGAGACCTCCCGCCATGTGCGCTCGACGGCGCCGAAAACCTACTCGCATGAACTGGTCCAGCTCATCTTCCGCCAGCCCTATTGTCGCATCGCCAACCTTGTCGAGCATGGCATCGGCGGTCGCGAGGCGGCATCCAAGTACCTGAGGGCGCTGGTCGCAGCCGGCGTGCTGACCGAGGAAAAGCTCGGCCGCGACAAGGTGTTCACGCATCGCAAGTATCTCGACCTGTTGCTTTCGGACCACCACGACTTCGCCCCCTACCCGTAGGCCCATGCATGAGCGCCACAGACGCCATTGCCTCGATCCGCGCCCGCATCGCCGTGGCCGCCCGCGAAATTGGCCGCGCTCCCGCCACTGTCCACCTCGTCGCCGTCTCCAAGACCTACGAGGCGGAGGCGATCCTGCCGGTGCTGGAGGCCGGCCACCGCCTGTTCGGAGAAAACCGCGTGCAGGAAGCCAAGGCCAAGTGGCCGGCGCTGCGCGAGCGTTTTCCTGATCTCCAACTCGCCCTGATCGGCCCGCTGCAATCCAACAAGGCGGCCGAGGCCGTGGCGCTGTTCGATGCCATCCACTCCATCGACCGTGAGAAGATCGCGCGCGCCATCGCCGCCGAGATCGCGCGGCAGGGCAAGCGGCCGCAGTTGTTCGTGCAGGTCAACACCGGCGAGGAGCCGCAGAAGGCTGGCGTTTCTCCCCAGGAAGCCGACGCTTTCATCAAGCTGGCGCGCGAGACTTATGCTCTGCCGGTGAAGGGCCTGATGTGCATCCCCCCGCTGGGCGAGCCGCCGGCCATGCACTTTGCCTTGTTGGCCAAGATCGCCGCCCGCAACGGGCTTGCCGAGCTCTCCATGGGCATGAGCGAGGATTTCGAGACCGCGATCCGCTTCGGCGCCACGCAAGTCCGGATCGGTTCAGCCCTGTTTGGCGAGCGAGAATGATCGCCTTGGCCGGCGAGCTGGGCTAGGCTCACCCCCGATGAACTCCCGCGACGCGACCATCCTGATCGTCGATGACGATCCCGAGCTGCTCCAGGCTTTGGTCGAGCAATTCAATCTCGAGGAGGGGTTCGTGGGGCTCCCAGCCGCCGATGGTGCGGAGGGCATCGCTGCTGCACTCGCGCACAAGCCCGCCGCCATCGTGCTCGACGTCAGCCTGCCCGACATGGACGGCATCGAGGTTTGCGCCAAGCTGCGCGCCCAGGGGGTGAAGGCGCCGATCGTGCTGCTCACCGGGGCGGCGCGCGAGGAGGCCGACCAGGTCGGCGGGCTTGACGCCGGCGCCAACGATTACGTTCTGAAGCCGTTCAAGTTCGCGGTGCTGCTGGCGCGCATCCGCGCGCATCTGCGCAGCCACGAAGCCAGCGAAGATGCCTTCTACCGCATCGGCGCCTACGAATTCCGCCCCGGCATGCGCGTGCTGATCGTTTCCGCGCAGAAGAAAATCCGCCTCACCGACAAGGAAGCCGCGATCCTGCGCTACCTCTACCGCTCAGGCGAAAAACCAGTGGGACGCGAGGAGCTGCTGCGCGAAGTCTGGGGCTACAACGCGGCGGTCACGACGCACACTTTAGAGACGCACATCTATCGCTTGCGGCAGAAAATCGAACCGGATGCACAAGCGCCGAAGCTGCTGATCACGGAAACGGGCGGGTATCGGTTAAGGGGGTAGGGGGGCCGGCGCGCAGATGGCCATGATCCCGCCAACGGCGGCGTCATTCCAAGACAGCCGTTCAGCCCGCCCCAGCGGATCGGGCAAGATTTCGCCGATAACAGACATCACCGACTGGTCCCCGCATTGAGTGCGTAAAACGCAATCACGGCAGCGACCGTCGCCCAGCCCGCTAGGACACCTTCTCTCTTACGCCTGAGTTCTAATCGTCCTGACGGTGTCTTGGGATATGCCGTCCAAGGAATTCGTCCAAAGGTAATCATCTCGCCTAAGATGATCAAAACCGCCACTAGTCCCAATCCCGTTGCGCCGTAGACGAAATCGCGCACGTTGTCTGACAAGGCGGCGGTCGAACGATATTGCGCCGCCCTAGCGGCGAGCATGTAAACAGAGGCGCCTAGGAATGAGAGAAGATGAAGGTCTCTCACGATTTGAGGAATGCGCCACTCTATGCCTATCGCATCTGCAATGGCGTGTATCGGCCAATACAGAGCATCAAACACAGGTCCGATAATATCTCTATAGTAAGCAACGATCTCGGCAAATAACGGCGATAGACCGACGTGCGCAATGTGCTGAACGAGACTGATGAGGGAGGATGAGGCAGCAAGTATCCCCAAGAACCAAATCACGCGTTTTAAGGCTGCTTTCACCGCAAGTAGTCCGTCCTTGCACGTCCCAAATCCCGCGTGATGCAGCCCGCGTGCGCGCACTTAAGTCACCGGCCTCCACGCCATCTGCACGGTAGTGCCCTTTGCGAAGATGGGCGAGCCCTCGGGCGCGACGAATGCATCAGCGTTGCCCTCTTCATGGCCCGCCATGCGATTCCACCCAGTCCCGGCACTACTAGGCGGATAGCTACAGAGTTGCCCTTTTTGTCCGCTTCCGGCCATCGGCGTGAACCTGTAATCCAGACGCCTGCGTCAGCTTTGAGCGCCATTCCTTCCGGTCGCGCCACTGTGGTAATCCGCGACGGACTGGCGCAAATTCACCCCCCCAACGCCGCCGCCAAATTCTTATGCAAATGCACGATCGCGCCCTCAAACCGCCCAAACGTGAAGGCGTCATTAGCGTCAGCCGTCAGCCCGCGCTGGATCGCCATGACCATGGCGCGGTCTTCTTCCGCGCCGGTCTGGCTGACGAAGGCCATGTCTTTCTTGGCGGCGGTTAGCGCGTCGTCGCCGCGGCCTTGGTTGGTGAGCACATACGCGACCTGATCGGTGCGCCCGGCCTCCTTGGGCTCCAGCACCAGCACCACGGTGTGGTTCGAGAGCCGGATCACCTGCACGTTGGGGAAGATGTGATAGACCAGCGTCACATAGCCGGAAACGTCGCGCTCTCCCGCCGGCACATCGCGCAGCTTCTCGATGCGCTTGAACGGAAACACCACGCGCGCATGGCGGCCGAAAGTCTCGACCACGTTCAGATTGTCGAAGCCGTAGGGCAGGAAGCTCTCGGGATGGGTGGTGCGGATGTGATAGCCTTCGAGGAAGCCCTCGAGCATGATCTTCCAGTTCGCTGGCGTTTCGCGCACGCCGCTTGAATACACCAGCTGATCGGCGCCGATGAGGGCGGGGATGTCGGCGAAGTAGCCGGCGTCGGGTTCGCCCTCCTGGGTCACGAACACCAGCCCGCCGTGCTCGGCGGCGTGAACCTGCTTCAGGCCGTGCGTGGATTTGTTGAGA
Source organism: Hyphomonadaceae bacterium (assembly GCA_003526465.1). Taxonomy (GTDB): domain Bacteria; phylum Pseudomonadota; class Alphaproteobacteria; order Caulobacterales; family Aquidulcibacteraceae; genus Vitreimonas. The sequence continues at coordinate 1,428 of DPWD01000192.1, read as the reverse complement.
TCGGGAAAGCCGGCCTGCTCGTGCGGCACGAAGCGCAGCGCGCCGTCGAGCCCATAGGTCCAGCCGTGATAGGGGCACACCAGCGCCTTGGCGCAGCCCGCACCGTCGGCGATACGCATGCCGCGATGGCGGCACACGTTCTGGAACGCGCGCACCTTCCCGTCATCGCCGCGCACCACGATTATGGGAACGCCCGCCGCTTCGCGGGCAAGGTATGAGCCCGGTTCTGGAAGCGACGCCGATGGACAGAACGGCGTCGGCGTGCGGCGTAGCAAGGCAAGCTCCGCCTCGAGCCGCGCGGCGTCGCGGTAGTTTGCCACCGGCTCGCGCCAGATTTCCGCGCCAAGATCGGTGCCGCGGTTGGCGGCGTGCGCGAAAATGCGCTCGGTCAGCTCGTGATCATTTAACAGCGCAGCCATGACGCCTCCGATCCCGTGGAAGCTATGCGCGCTGCGGCGCTTTGGCGAGAGCTGCCCCTAGGGGAAATCCCCGGCCGTACTCAAATCATTGTCCGGGCCTAGGGACGGGGCCGTTGGAAGGAGGCGATTGCCGATGGCGGCGAGGTCAGCGTTTGAGCTTGGTAGAGGTCAGTCTGCGGCGTTCGATGCGGGAGCGTGGGCTTCTTATGACCGGAGAACGCATCTGACCTCGTGAGCGGTGGAATGCAGGTCGTGAAAGCGAAGAGGGGCGCTTTCGCGCCCCTCTTGCTCGTGGCGATTACATTGCGGCGACGGGCTTCGCAGCCTTGCGCGCGCGGCGGACCGGCTTGCGCTTCGCAACCTTGCGAACCGTCTTGCGGACCGTCTTCTTCGCGGCCTTGCGAGCCGGCTTGCGAGCGGCCTTGCGGGCCGGCTTCTTCGCGGTCTTGCGAACGGTCTTCTTCGCCTTGCGCGCCTTCGGAGCAGCCTTCTTCGCCGCCTTTTTCATCTTCTTGGCCATGTTCATTTCCTCTTTACTGGTGTTTACGTGGGTTGGATGGGAGTTGTTTGACTCTCCGGGGATGTTTTGTGCAGCAATTTGGTTTGCGAAAAGTTTCCGCGAAAACATACGGATAGAAAATCGCACGTTTGATTTTGTACGAGATTTGTGTGCGCGCGATGAGCTTGCGGAGCTTGAAAACAAAGGCGCGCGAGGCGATTGCGCGCGCGCGTTTTGCTCATGCGCGCGGGTGCGCGGCGCGGTAGGACTGCAGAATTTTTTTCGCTTCGACGCCTGTGTAGGCCTGCGTCGTCGATAGCGATTCGTGTCCGAGCAGCTCTTGGATGGCGCGCAGATCGCCGCCATTCGTTAGCAAATGCGTGGCGAAAGCGTGCCGCAAAGCGTGCGGCGTGGCGCTTGAAGGCAGACCGAGGCGCATGCGCAAGCGCTGCATCAGGCTCTGCGCCATGCGCGCGCTCATCGCTCCGCCGCGAGCGGCGCGGAACAGCG